>CACWWM010000043.1 GCA_902764565.1 uncultured Eubacteriales bacterium | reverse complement strand
GAGGGCTTGAACGGCGTGCTGAACAAACGGCTGGACGAACTGACGGTGATGGATCCCGTGACTGGCCTGGAAAACCTGCGCAGCATGGTCAGCAGCCTGAAAAGGTACATGGCGCTGAGCGAGCGCAACGGCACCAGCATGGGCCTGATGATGGTGCGGCTCCGCTACGCCGAAGAAATCAAAAAGGTGCTCACCCGCGCCCAGTTCAACGATCTGCGCCATATCCTGGCCGGCGTGATCCAGAATACTCTGCGCCTGGAGGACAGGGTGTTCACCCTGGACGAAATGGGCTCCTTCGGCATCATCTATTTCAGCCTGGAAAACGGCGCGCCCATCGTAAAAAGCCGCATCCTGACCGCCGTGCAGAAGGAAAACATGGTGCCGGAGCTCACCGGCCAGCAGCTCACGGTGGAAGTGAGCGTGGTATACAAGCAGTACGACGCAAGCCTTGGCAAGGACGCTATGAAGTATATCAGCGAGGTGGAAAAGGAATTTGCCTATGAGGTGTAAGCGGATGGCCGCGCTGCTGCTGGCGATGCTCCTGGCCGCGCTGCTCATCCCTGCCGGGGCGGAGGAAACTGAGGAGGAAGAATCACAGCCGCCCAGGCTCGGCGACGTGCTGGTGATCTACGCCGAAGAAGCGGATCGGAGGAAATTGGAGGACAACCTGTCCGCCATCGCCCAGGCGCTGTTTTCCCTCCGGTATACGGCGGATTTCGCGGAGGCCCAGGACGCGGGGCAGGTGATCGGCCAATATGAACGGGTGATCTGGTGTGATACCGCTGTGTCCGACCGGATGGACGCTTCCATTCTGGAAGGCTATGAGGGCCTGCTGCTGGTGCTGGGCCAGGCCCGGGGCCTGGAATCCTTCGGCCTGACGGCCCGGGAAAGCTTTTCCGGCAGCTTTATGGGCGTGGCGGAATACACTTTTGACGATGAGATCACGTTCCGCCATTCCGTATCCGTTCTGAATGCAGGGGCGTTTTCCGAGCCTTCCTATCAAAACGGTGTGCTGGCCGCCGCCGGCGGGCAGCTGCCCTTGGTCAGCGGCAGCGGAAACGTGCATTATTCGGCGCTGCAGGATTACACCGATTCCTTTTCCAGCGCGCTGCTGATACACGAAATCGCCCAATGGCTGTGGCCCTACGACGTGCGGATGCCCACCTACACCCAGCATGTGGTGCTGGACGCTGTGTATCCCTTTTATGATCCCTACCGGCTGCAAACGCTGGTGGAATACATGGTGGAAAACCGGATGCATTTCGTGATTTCCGTCATGCCCATTTACGAACACGCCGATTATCCCGCCATGACCCAGTTCTGCGAAGTGCTGCGCTACGCCCAGGCCAACGGCGGCGCGGTGGTGCTGCACGCGCCCAACGTGCAGAACGCCCTGGACGCGGAGGAGCTTTCCCGGCAGCTGACGGCGGCCACTTTGAATTATTTCAGCCAGAACGTGTACCCCCTGGCGCTGGAAATCCCCTCGGAATGGCTGTTCCGGGAAGACCTGCTGCCCATCCTTCGCCGGTATAAGACGCTGTTTCTTTCCGAGCTGGACGCTTTTCCCTCCCACGCGGTGAAGGAATATGGCATGAAGGATCATCTGCCCACAGGCATCCAGCAGATCGTGCCCGCCCTGCGGCTGGATGAAATCGGCGTGAGCCACGAGGCCCGGTGCGGCACCGCGGTATACCTGGATATGAGCATGACGGAAGACGCCCAGCTCTTCCGCGTGATCGACGCGGTGAAGGACGCGCCCATTCCCATGCAGAGCCTGTGGAGCATGGATCAGGTCGTATACACCGACGAGGGCCACGTTCTCACCTGGGATCAGAACACCCTGACGGTGGACGGCGCGCAGCGCTTCAATGTGTATTCCCCTGTGGACGACAGCGAGCCTTTCGATTACAAGCGCAACGAGTACTATCGGTTCGTGGCTAACCTGAAGAACCAGAACCAGTTCCTGATCGGGATCAGCATCGTGGTGCTGGCGGTCTTCCTGTTTCTGGGAGCCCAGTCCCGGCGGCAGATGCACAAACGGTTCTTAAAAAACAGCTCCCAAAGCGCGGGAGGAGATCGACATGTCAGTAGCTGATATCGTATCCATTTACGCCATCGCGGCCATTTGGGCCATGATGCTGCTCAACGTGGTGCTGAGCATCGGCGGATATATCTATATCTACCGCTGCAACAAAACAGACGGCAGCATCCCCCCGCCCGGCGGCAAGTATCCCATGGTATCCGTGCTGGTGCCCGCCCACAACGAAGCCCTGGTGCTCAAGCGCACAGTGCAGGCGCTGCTGAATTTCGATTACCCCAAGGACCGGTACGAGGTCATCGTGATCAACGATAATTCCAGCGACAACACGGAGGAAATCATGGCGGAGATGGCGGCGGCCTACCCCCAAAGCCGCCTGGTCTGCATCAGCACCGACAAGGTGGTGGGCGGCACCGGGAAATCCAACGCCCTGAACATCGGCTTTTCCGTGGCCAAGGGCACGGTGATCGCCATTTACGACGCCGACAACACCCCGGAGCCCAAGGCCCTTCGTCTGCTGGTGGAAAACCTGCTGGTGGATGATAAGCTGGGTGCGGTAATCGGCAAATTCCGCACCAGGAACCGCAACGCCTCCATCCTGTCCCGGTTTGTGAACATCGAAACCCTGTCCCACCAGTGCATGAACCAGGCGGGCCGGTACTTCTTCTTTAAGCTCTGCACCATTCCGGGCACCAATTATGTGATCCGCCGCAGCATCATCGAGAAGGTGGGCGGCTGGGACGTGAAGGCCCTGAGCGAGGATACGGAAATCAGCTTCCGCATTTACCGCATGGGCTATTACATCAAGCTGCTGCCCCAGGCCGTCACCTGGGAGCAGGAACCCCATCTGCTGCCCATCTGGTTCAAGCAGCGGGTGCGCTGGGCCAAAGGGAATATTTATGTGATGATCAAGAATTTCAAGTATACCTTTGACCGCAAAGCCGGCCCCATGCGCCTGGACACCCTGTACTACGCCCTGGTGTACAGCGTGATGCTCACCTCCCTGATCGCTTCCGACTTTATTTTCCTGGGCGGCGTTTTAGGCACCATCCAGGTAAAGTTAGGCGGCTTCTCCTCCGCCCTGTGGGGCATGGCCATCCTGGTGTTCATCGCCAACGTGATGCTCACCCTGTCCCTGGAGCGAAACGAATTTACCCTGGAATCCCTTGGCCTGGTGACGCTGATGCTGTTTTCCTACGCCAAGCTGTGGGTGCTTGTGGCGGTCAAGGCCGCCTGGGATTCCATCATGGACGCCCTGTTCAAGCGCGAGGTCAAATGGGATAAGACTGTCCGCTATGTGGAAGGACAATAATCTGGTTTTGGAGAAGGTGATTGATGATGAAACGAGGATTTCTGATTTGCGCGGCGGTGCTGCTGTCCCTTACGCTGTTCTGCTCCGTGTGCGGCGCTGAAAGCGCGGGCGCTGTTCTCTCACCAACGCCGACCGTCACCCCGTCTGCCACTCCGACGCAGACGGCTGCTCCAACGCCGACCCCGACCCCAAGCCCCACGCCGACCCCAACGCCGACCCCAACGCCGACCCCGACCCCAAGCCCCACGCCGACGCCTGCCGGCATTGAGGCGGTATCGGTGATCGACTATGTGTTCGCCAGCGATCCCGAATTGGCGGGCAATCCGATTCGCGTGCGTCCCGAAACGCCGGAAACGGAGTATGTGAAAATCTTCAAGTACAGCGAAAGCATCGTGCTGCGGGGGATTTTCGGACGATCCGGGTATTTTTTCAAGATCCCGGATTATTGGGATACCCGTTACGCGCTGGCGCAGATCGAATATACCGTCAGCCCCATGATCCAGGGCGTGCCCGCGTCGCTGACCTTTTTCATCAACGATCGCCCCATCTTTTCCTGCGCCGTGGATTATGAAAACGGCGCGTCTCAAATCGTTTACGTGTCCATCCCCGTGGAGATGCTGAAGCCGGGCTATAATGAATTCGCCGTCACCGGCTACGTGCGCCTGTACGACGACGAAGGCTGCCTGGACGATTTTTCCGGCGCCAACTGGATCAGCATTTCTGAAGCTTCCTTTATCGAAACGGGCTACGACTTAGTGGATTTCGGCAACAAGCTCAGCTACTATCCCTACCCCCTCATTTCCAGCATGGACGATACCGGGGCGGATCTGACGGTGTATGTGCCGGACAAGGCCCTGGAAGAGGAGCTCCGCGCCGCGTTCCTGCTGCGGGCGGATTTGGGCAACGAAACCGGCGCTGAGGATCGCATCGGCTTTCAAACCTTGCCCGCCAGCCTGCCTGCCCAGGGCAACGCTCTGATCGTGGCCCAGGCTGACCGCCTGCCCGACGAGGCCCGCAGGGCCATGCCTGCCGAAATCGATCTGAACCGGGAAGGGGCCTTCGTGTACCTGTACGGCCAAAACGGCAGGTATGTGATGGTGGTCACCGCTTCCAAGGCGGAGGACCTGACGGAAGCGGCGTTTATGCTGCTGGACACCGACCGCGTGACCCAGGAAAAATACGACTGGACCTTCGTTGCCGCCGGCGCGTCCAACATCGTGCTGGCCAACCGCGCGCAAAGCGCCCTGATCGAAAACGGGGAAACCCTCAAGGGCATCACCAACCAGAACGGCATTTATTTCGTGGGCCCCTTCCACCAGGTCAGCAACGTTTACCTGCCTTTCTCCGGCGGCTTCGTGCTGGGCGAGGGCGGCAAGATCGAATTGAAGATGCGCTACAGCGACAATCTGGATTTCGACCGTTCCCTGGTGACGGTATACTGGGGCGAAACCCCCGTCGCTTCCAAAAAGCTGGATCGGGAAAAGGCCACCCTGGACGTTTTCTCCTTCATGATGCCCTCCGACGTTGTGGGCACCCACGCCTCCACCCTGAAAATCGCCTTCGACCTGGAGGTGAAAGAACTTTACTGCACCAAGCGGGCGGACGAGGTGCCGTGGGCTTACGTCAGCGGCGAATCCACCCTCTATTTCCCCGCGGGCAATGCCAGCGTATACGATCTGTCCCTGCGGCCTTATCCCTTCCAGCGCCTGGGCCTGTTCAACAATCTGGCCCTGGTGGTGCCGGATGAAATGGACGAAGCGGAATACGCCGTTTTCGGCCGGATCGCCGCCCTCATGGGCGCGGACGTATCGCCTTACGGCACGGTGAACGTGTGGTACGCTTCCCGCTTCCCCAAGGAAAACCAGAATGCCCACGTCATTGCCATCGGCACCTGGCAGGACAACGCCTTCCTGCGCGCCATCAACGATAAGCTCAGCTTCCCCTTCACCGAGGACGGTTCGCGCTTTGCCAGCAGCAGCCAATTGCTGCTCAGCGAGCGTTACGCGGCGGAAATCTGCGTGCTGCAATATATCCGTTCCCCCTGGCAGGAGGGCCGCGCCATCCTGGCCGTCTGCGCGCCGGACACCCGCGCCCTCTCCCAGCTGGACCGCTACGCCGTCAAGCAGGAAAACACCTGGGCCCTCGCCGGGGACGCTTTCCTGATCGACCGGGATCTGGAAACCAAGAGCTTCCGTTTCCTCAAGGAAGAAACGCTTGAAAAGGCCACCCTGCGGGATCGCCTGGAAAAGAATCGGGACGCCGTGGTCTTTACCCCCGTGGTCTTTACCCTGATTTCCACCTCCGTCATGTTCCTGATGCTGGTGGCCGTCATCCTGATCCTGATACGGTACCGCCGCAACCGGCGCGAGGAGGAAAAAAAGTAAGCGCGAAAGCGCCGCCCCTCAAACGATAGGACAGCGCTGACCGCTTCCTTTGCAAATAAGCTACCCGGGGATGATAGATTTGAAAGTCAAAAGAGATTGGTTTTCCACGGTCTCATTGATCCTGTATGAACTGATCATTTTTTTCGCGTTAGCGCTTTCTTTGGATCATATCGGCGACGGCGCAGCTTTCCCTTACGCCGTTCAGGCGGAATGGCTGCTGGGCGCCGCCGGTCTGATCGTTCTTCTGCTTCTGTTTTCGTGCCTGTGGGGAGTTCTGAACCTGAGCGCCCGGCTGGGAAAATACCGCAAAACGGCTGCCGTGCTGGAATGGCTGATCGCCGTCCTGCTCCTTGCGGCGGGCACGGCGCTGCGGCTGTCCAGCATTCATGCGAACCCCGTGGAGCCCGCCGGCGATTTCAAAACGTTCTATGATATTGGGTCTATGCTGAGCCTGGGTTCGCTGAACGTGCTCAGTCCATTTTACTGTGATTACATCGCCCTGTTTCCCACCACCATGGGATACGCCAAGCAGCTTGCGGCGCTGTTCTCCATAACGGATGCCAGCGTGAGTGCCGCGCAATATCTGAACCTTGTTTTTCAGGCCGCTTCGCTGTTCGTGCTTTGGCGTGCCGCGCGGGCGCTTTCCAGCAGGATCGGAGGCCTGATCGCCCTGGCGGCCGTTTCCTTTTGGCCCTCTATGATTTTGTTCAGCAGCTTCATTGCCAGCTTCGTGCTGCTGGGCGTGTGGCTGGTCGTCGCGCAGGAAAAGATTCCTTTGGACGCCAAGCGCTCTTTCCGGCATTTTTTCCTGCTGCTGGCCGCAGGCGCCGCGTTCGGCGTTGCGGCGAACCTTTATCCTTTAGCCTTCCTTTATGTGGCCGCACCCATCATTTATTTCCGCAGATATGAGCGGAAGCTGGCCCCCCGGCCTTTGAACGAGATCCCGTTGGGCCACCGCGCGGTATCCAAAGGCTGGAAATGCTCTGTTATCCTGTTCGCGGCGTTTTTCGCCGTCGTTTCCATCTCCCGTTACAGCGTCCAATACGACATTGACCGTTCGCCGGCCGGTCCCTTCTCTTCCCTGGGCTATTCCACGATGGTGGGCCTGAATCAGGAAAGCGAAGGCGCCTGGAATCAGCCTGACGCCGATTTCCTGGCAGAAAAGCAGGAGGAAACGGCCTCCGCCGCGGAAACGCAGCTGCGCTGCCTGGACATCGCAAAACAAAGGCTGAACGTTCCTTCCGTTTCCCTGATCAATCTGTTTGCGCAAAAGCTCGATCATCTGCTGGGCCGGGATGAATACGCCGCGTCCCTTTCCATTTTCGTGCAAAATGAACAGGGAACGCTGAACGCAGAGGAGCAAAACCGGCTGGAGCAGGCGATGGGGCTGTCCAACGTTTATTTCATGCTGATTCTTCTGTTTGCGGGGATCGGCGGCTTGCTGGCCTATTTCCGCCGTCCCAGCTTCACCTACGGGCTCATGCTGATGTTCGACGGCACTGTGATCGCCTATATGCTGCTTGAATGCCAGAACCGTTATCATTATGTGCTTCTTCCGATGCTGGCAGTCATGGCCGGGGTGACGGTTCAGGAAACCATGCGCCTCTGCGCCGCCCGCATGCTGAAAATCAAGCTGGAGAAAGAACAGGCGCGGCAGGAGAAAGCGGATCGGGAAAAGAAAATCCTGGAAATCGAATTGCAGGAAAAGGAACTGAACCGTCTCCGCGCCAAAGCGCTGCACGCTCAGTTCGACATGGGAAAGGCGATCCGCGAAGGTCATATCCGCGTGATCGCAAGCCAGGCTATGGGCAGTAAGCCTTCTTCCGCAGGATCAGGCGGAACAGCGGCGAAAAGCGCGCCGCCCGCCAAACCTCAGGAGAAGCAGGACGAAGGGAGCGCGCCTCATGAGTGAAAACCGGCAACGCGCCCGATGGCTGCAGGGTTATTTCACACGCGAACGGACGCTCGCTTTTTTTGCCGCGCTCATGGCGCTGGCGCTCCTGCTGATAAGCCTCGCGCGGCAGCCGGAGCTATACCCCGCGGATTTTGGCCAATACGAGCAGTATATGAACCAGTACGGGCTCGCCTACACCCGGGAGGACAGCGAATCGGGCGAGCTGTATTATACCCGCGCGGTGACGGAATACGCATACAAGCACTTTTCTGTCATGAAGCTTTTTACGCCCTCCGCCGGATATACCACCGCTTACGCAGTGGCCGCCGTGCGCCTGCTGACGCAGCCCTTCGGCCTTTCTTTTTCCGGCAGCCTGCTGGCGGATATATGGATCGTCCTGCTTGCTTTCTCGGTCTATTTGCTCACCTATCATCTGCTCCGGCTGCTGCCCTGGGGCGGTTGGATACCCGCCTTGATCCTGTGCATGGTTTTTGCGGACGGCAACTTTGCCGCCATGCTTCGCGGCCTTTATCCGCAGGGCGGCACGGCCGTCATGATCCTTTTATACCTGGGCGTTCTTTCGCTGTATCTGGACCGGATCAAGAACCGCCGGCGCCTGTCGCTGATCCCCCTGGCGCTTGTTACGGTGCTGTTCATCAAATCCTCCGCCATGATGTTCGTTTTTCTGCCCGCTGCCGCCGCGGCGTTCATTTGGATATGCCGCAGGAATAAACGGATGGCGCTCGCATCCCTGCTGAACATTACCGTGGCGGCGTTTCTGCTGCTTACCGGCGTCGTTGGCGAAGCCGCGCTGGCAGCGGGCGACACGGATTATTTTTCCGACGCCGCCGTTTACAACAGCGCTTTTCACGTTTTTCTTCCCCGCGCCGGGGATGCGGAAGAAACGCTGGAAGCGTGGGGCCTGGACGAAAGCTATTTGGCGGACGCCGGAAAATCGTACTACCAGGAAGCCGATTCCTTCGCCCATCCCCCCACGGACGAAAAAGAAGCGGAAACGCTTTTTTCAAAACTGACCGCCGGGAAGGTGCTCGCCGCTTATCTGCGCGATCCCGGCGCGTTGGTGCGCGCCGTGGAGGAAATGCCGGTTCCGGCGAATACTTACGTCAACGACCGCAACGTCGCCATCCAGCGCACGAAGGCCGGCTACATGGAAAAGCGGGCCGAAACGGGCCCCATGGCTCCCGTGCGGATGCTGCTGCCCTATCGCTGGACGGTATTCGCCGCTTGCATGCTGGGCGGGGCCCTGGCTGCCTTCCTTTACGCGGGAATCAAAAAACGGGGGCTATGGGCCATCGCCGGTATGGGGCTGCTCTGCGCCGCCCTGTATCTGCCCGCCTGCGTGATCCTGAACGGGTATTCCCTCGCCTCGGAGCATATGCTCTGCCAGGTGTTCCTGCAGGATCTGCTGCTGATCGCGGTTCTGATCGTTCTTGACGGCGCAGTGCATACCCTGCGCAAATGGCTGACCCGCTATTCCGAATCCCCCTTCCTGGGGCTGCGTACCGTGGCCGCGGAAACACCGCTGCCCCTGTCCGCGCTGAAAAAACGGGCGGCCCAGGTTCAGGCGTTTTTCACCTCCGTCTGTACAGACAGGCGCAGCACGCTGATTTTTGTCGCCGTGCTTGCCGCTGTGATGGCCTGCGCCACCCTGCTCAAGCCGAACCATGCCGCCTGCGTGAACAACGGCGACTTTGAACGCATGATGTCCAGCATAGACCTTACGTGGACTGCCGAAGCCGAGAGCATCCCGGAAGGAACGTCGCTGCATTGGGTCATCGAGGAATACGACTGGACGGCGGGTTTTGACTGGCAGCGGCTGACGCCCCTGAAGCCCTCCTACAGCCTTTACTTTTTCGCGTCTGTTTCCCGGCTGTTCACCGGCCTGTTCGGTCAGCCGATGAACACCTATGTGCTGGAATGGGTGATGACGCTGTTTGCCATCGCCGCCATCCTGCTGCTGGTATGGGATCTTTACCCGTGCTTTCAGGCGGTTACACTTCCTTTCGGTGCGCTGCTGTGCGCTATCCTGCTGTCGGAAACCAATATCAGCTGGTATAACGGCCTGTTCGGCGAGGGATGCGTGATGCTGGGGCTGCTGCTCAGCTGCGCCTGCGCGGTGCATCTGGCCGTTATGCCGCGAAAGGGCGTATGGCAGCGCATCGTCTGGTTCGCGCTGCTGACCTATTCCCTGTATATCCTTACCACCTCCAAAGCCCAGATGCTGCTGGCCCTGCCCTTTGCCATTCTGCTGCTGATTGCCCTGGCCGTTCATCATTGGCCGCGCCGCAATTCCTGGCGTGCCGGCGTGTGCGCATCCCTGGCCGCCGCCATCTTGTTTGTCAGCATAGGCACCTACGGGGAGTACGCGCATGAGCGGAACCAGGACAGCGGCGCCCAGATGCACACCATGTGGCAGGCCTATTTCTACGGCATTTTCATGATCGCCGACGATCCCATCCACGAGATGGAGGCCCTCGGCGTCGACACCGCCATGGCCGCGGACATCGGCAAATATGTGGATTTCTCAGAAGACGTTCAGTATGTGTACCATCCGCTTTCCAAGGAAGCGAAAGAGAAATTCACCGATCATGTGAGCACGGTCAAAATCGTTCTGTGGTATCTCGCCCATCCGTCGAAAATGATTTATATGCTGAATCACGCCGCCGACGTGGCGCGGCAGATCTACACGGGGTTCCGCGTCTACAAAGGCCAGGATTACTGGGATTGGGCCAGCCGTGACACGGTGGACGGCATGGGACTGTGGATGTACTGGCGGGAAAGCATGGTGCCTTCCACTTTCCTGGGTTATTTCCTTTTCTATCTGCTGTATCTTGTCTGGATCATGCGGCGGCTGTTCTCCCGGAAAAAACCTTCATCCCGGGAGGAAAAAGCCCTCTGCGCCGTTCTCCTCTTCATCCTGCTGACCGGCGTGCTGCAGTATCCTCTGTCCGTGCTGGGAAACGGCTTCGCCGATAACCAGAAGCAGCTGTTCGGCTTTTCCCTGTGCCATGATCTGCTGCTGATGCTCGCGCTGGTGCGGTTTTTCAGGTGGATCGGTTTGCAGACCTTCGATACCCTCCGCGGGCGCCTGCAATTCCTGCGGAAGAAAAAAACCGGGCGCGCTGCGTCGTAGCATTTTCAGCCCGGCGCCGTATTCTACCGTTTGCTCCGTCAGAAAAGAGGAACGCTATGCTGTTTAATTCGATCGAATACCTGCTGTTTTTCCCCGCGGTGCTGTTAATTTATTATCTGCTGCCCGGCAAGGTGCGCCTGTATTTCCTGCTGGCATGCAGCTATCTGTTTTACATGTGCTGGGATGCCAAATACGCGCTGCTGCTGCTGTTTTCCACCGCCGTCACCTTTTTTTCCGGCCTGATGATCGGGCGCGCCCGGGAAAAACGCGGAAAGAAAGGCAAAGGATGGGTGGTGTTCAGCGCGGTAATCAACCTGTCCATTCTGTTTTTCTTCAAGTATTTCAATTTCACGCTGAACAATATCAACACGGTGCTGGATTGGCTGGGAAAGCCCGCCCTGCATCCGTCCTTTGACGTGCAGCTTCCGGTGGGCATTTCCTTCTACATTTTCCAGGCGCTTTCCTACACCTTCGACGTATACAGGCAGGACGTGCGCACGGAGAAGAACTTTTTCAAATACGCCGTGTTCGTATCCTTTTTCCCGCAGCTTGTGGCCGGCCCTATCGAGCGTTCCAGCCATTTGCTCGGCCAGTTTGATACGCCCCATGCCTTTAAGATGGAAAACCTCACTTCCGGCCTGCTGAAAATGCTGTGGGGCTTTTTCCTGAAAATCGTCATCGCGGACCGCGCGGCGCTGCTGGTGAATCAGGTGTTCCTTTTCCATTCCTATTACAGCGGCTTTGAAGTGATCATCGCCGTGATGCTGTTCGCCCTGCAGATTTACGGCGACTTCGCGGGCTACTCCTGGATCGCCGTTGGCACAGCCCAAACCCTGGGCTTTTCCCTGTGCAGCAACTTCAACCAGCCCTATTTCGCGGTTTCTGTCGCGGATTTCTGGCGGCGCTGGCATATTTCCCTTTCCACCTGGTTCAGGGATTACCTGTATATTCCCCTGGGCGGCAACCGGAGGGGCAAAGCGCGCCAATACCTGAATATTATGATCGTTTTCGCCTGCTCCGGCCTGTGGCACGGCGCGGCGTGGACTTATGTGATCTGGGGTCTGCTCAACGGCCTGTACCAGGTGATGGGCAGCCTCCTCAAGCCGAAGCGGGAAAAGCTCATGAAGGCCGCGCATATGCGCACGGCTTCCTTCAGCCATCGGCTGCTGCAGTCCATTATCGTGTTTATTTTCGTGGATATCGCCTGGATCTTCTTCCGGGCCGGCACCCTGGCAGAAGCGCTGGATATCGTGCGCAGCATGTTCGTGTTCAACCCCTGGGTGCTGGCGGACGGCAGTCTGCTGGCCATGGGGCTGAATTCCCAGGAATGGACGGTGCTGCTTTTGTCCATCGCGGTGCTGACCGGCGTGAGTGTCATGAAAGAAAAGGGCGTCTCCCCCATCCGCTGGCTCTTTGAGCAGGAAGCCTGGTTCCGCTGGGGGGTGTGCATTGCGGCTGTGCTGGCGATCCTGGCGGTGGGCCTGTACGGCCCCGGCTTCAACGCATCGGCCTTCATTTACTTCCAGTTTTAACAGGAGGAAGCTTTATGAAAAAAATTGCTTCTTTTCTTGCCTTCTGCCTGGTTTTTGGTTTGATTTATTGGTATGCGGATTCTGTGCTGATGCTCAAGCCGGACGACGGCGTGAAACTGATGGATGATTACCGCGGCCTGGAGCCCAACGCGGTTGACGTTATTTCCATCGGTTCTTCCCACGTGGGCGTCAATATCGATCCCGCCTTGCTGTGGAACAGCTGCGGCATTGCGGAGGTCAACCTCTGGAGCGGCATGCAGCCCATGTGGATCAGTTATTACTACGCCAAAGAGGCGCTGCGGTATCAGCATCCCCGGCTGCTGGTGGTGGATATGTACCGGTGCGCCGACGAGGACGATTATGGGGAATACCAGTATTCCGTAAAAGGCGTGCAGGCGCTGCAGCCGGGACTGGACAAGATCCACGCCGCCCTGACCTCCTTCGAGGATTGGAAAACCGCGGCCGAGACGCTGTGGGGCATGCCTGTTTATCACGAACGGTACAATCAGCTGACCAAGGAAGACTTTGTGTACGTCGCCAGGGAGCGGGGCACGCTCAAGGACGCCGGCGTTCATAATCAGCACGATATATACGCCCTTTCCATGCCGGATTATCCTTCCATCCTGGAAGAAGAGCCGCTGACGGCGAAAAACGAGGAATACCTGCGCAAGCTGATCAAGCTGTCCAAGGATCACGGCATAAAGCTGCTCCTGGTAACGATTCCCTACCGGGCGAACGAAAAGGAAGCGCGGCGGGCCAATACCATCGCGCGCATCGCCCAGGAGGAGGGCGTGGCGTACATCAATTATCTGAAAGACCTCCAGCGGACCGGCGTGGACCCGCAGAAGGATTTTTATGATACGGGCCATATGAACGAAAGCGGAGTCGTAAAGTTTACCCGCATCATAGCCGAGGATATGCGGAAGCATGCGGATATCCCGGACAGGCGGGACGACGCTTCCTATACCTGGTTCGGCGAAGGCGGCCCGGCCCTGACCGCCCCGGCCTACCGGCTGACGGAACAGTTCATCGGCGACGGCGCCACCCGCTATGTGGACACTTCGACGGCTTTATACGAAAATCCCTACGCCACCTGGACCGTGCTGGCCCGCCTGAAACCAAGCGAGCCGGGAAAGGAAGGCGTGTATTTCTCCTGCGTATCCGAAAAATCCGGACGCATCCACGGCCTCATCGTGAAGCAGACCGCCGACGGGCGGCTGGAGCTGATTTGGGATGACGACAATTTCACATTCTTCGATACGCCCGTCAATGAGGACGGCGCCTTTACCGTGGCCGTCACCAAACACGTGGATACCTACGCGGTATACCTGGACGGCAAATTGGTGTTTGACAACATTGTGCTTCCGGCAGTCGCCTATGACGGGCCGCTGCTGATTGGAGCGCGCGCCGCGGAAAGCGGAGGGAAAACCGATTTCGGGGCAGGGCAGGTTTGCAGCCTGGAGCTGTTTATGGAATTGCTGACCCCCTCCGAAATCAGCGCCTGGGCGCCCGATCCGCTGCCCATGCCGGAACTGCCCCTCGGTTTCAACCAGAGCACCGCCGAGCTGCTTTACGCCATGCCGGAACAGTTTGTCGGCGGCGGGGCGTACCGGCAGGCGGACTATGTAGATACGAAGCTGAAGCTGTTCGATGATCCGGGTACGCGCTTTACGCTGCTCACCCGCATCACGCCGCAGTATCCGGACGGCGAAAACACCGTGTTCCTTTCCTGCTTTGCGGAAGAAGCGGACCGCTGGCGCGGATTGCTCCTGCGGGCTGAGAACGAAAATACGCTGAATCTGCTGCTGGGGCAGATATACAATCTGCCGATCCCCTATACGCCCGGCACGCCGATCGATCTGTGCGTGGAAAAGGATCTGAATGAGTATACCGTTTATATCAACGGCGAAAAAGCGGCGGACCGCGTCCCGATCGACTGCGACCCGTATGACGGCACGCTGCTGGTAGGCTGCGAAATAACGCTGGACGGCGCGCTGTTCAGGAAGAGTTCCACCCATGTGAACTGGCTGGAGGTATACAGCGGCATCCTTTCCGACGAAGAAGTGCAGGCCTACCGCTGGCAGGACGCGCCCATGCCGTCCGAGCTGGTCGCCTCTTCCGTTGCCTACCGTCTCCCCCAGGCTTATTTGGGCGACGGCGTGGAGCATGCCATCGACACCGGCGTACAGCTCTTTGACGTTCCCGGCAAAAGCTGGTCCATGGATTTCACCATCATGCCGGATTACCAATCCTATTACGATATTTATATTTCCTGCTTCAACGAGGAAAACTACGCATATTCCGGCCTGCTTGTGCGCCAGGAGGACAGGGGCAAGATCGTGGTGTCCGTCGGAAAGCTGGAGACGATCGAAATTACCTACGGCGAAACGGACAAGCGTCTGCACTTTGTCATCGTAAAATCGGGCGACGCATACAGCGTGTATGTGAACGGCAAGCTCCGCGGGCAAGCGGTATCCCCTGCCCCGCGCTATGATGGCAATCTGCTCATCGGCTGCGAACAGCAGCCGGACGGAACGTTTTTCCGTTATTCCAAAGTCAGGGTGCTCACCCTGAACGTGGCGGACGAGGTGCTTTCCGATCAGGAAGCCCTGCGTATTTCCAGCGAAGCCCTGGGCAGCGGAAGGTTTGACTGACGCTGCCCCTTTTTCTGTAAAAAGATGATTTTTCTTTGTTTCTGACGGAAGGATTTCCGCATCCGTTTTTGAAAGCCATTGCATTTAATGGAAAAAAAGTATATAATAGCGTGTGAAATGGGAATGTGCGGCCAAAGCGGCCGCCGCCCATGTCATCATCAGAATTCATTGAAAAGGAGATACATCACATGAACATCGTCAAGAAGCCCAACGGAAACGAGCTGACCATCGCCCTGGAGGGCCGTCTGGATACCACCACCTCCCCCCAGCTGGAAAACGAGCTGCGCACCGCCCTGAACGGCGTTTCTGAATTCATCCTGGATCTGGACAGCCTGGACTACATTTCTTCCGCTGGTCTGCGTGTGCTGCTCTCCGCGCAGAAGGTAATGAATAAGCAGGGCAAAATGGTCATCCGCAACGTGAAGCCCGAAATCATGGAAATCTTCGATGTAACGGGCTTTGTGGACATTCTGAATATTGAAGCATGACGCATTTTCGCCCCATTGAGCTGAAAGACAAGCCCTGGATGGACGCCTGCCGGGACGTGCGCCGGAACCCGTTTTCGGCGCTTTCCTTTTCGTCCCTTTACGCCTGGAAAAATACCTACGGCTTCTCTGTCTCCGGAGACGAGGATTTTTTCGCAGTTTACAGCCAGCACGATCACGCCTATTACGTCCCCTGCGGCAAAAAGGAAAAGTGCCTGGCGTTCATAGAGCAGATGTGCCGCGAAGAAAAGAACCCGCACTTTCTGTACCTCACCCGGGAACAGGGTGAAGACCTGAAGCGGTTCGGCTTTCATCTCATCCTGCGGGATGACCTGAGCGAATACATCGCCTCCACGCCCGCCTTGGCGCTGACGGAGGGATGTCATATGTCCAACAGCTTCAAAATGAAGGTGCGCCATTTTCAGCGAAGCGTTTCTTATACCGTGCGCCTGCTGACGGAAGCGGAGCTTCCGGGCATGCTGGATCTTGCCCGGACGGCGGAAGCCGAATCCCGCGGGGCCATGGGCGATTGGAATGTGCTGGAAACAGAATTGAACGCCTTCCAGGCCTTAGGGCTTTGGGGGATTGGCTTGGAAACAGCCGACGGGCGCAAAGCATTTCTGCTGGGATATCAAAACACTCCCGAGGAATTCACCATGACCATGACCAAGCACGATCCTTCTCTGCCAATTCAGATCACAGCCGTGCTGGTGCATGAAATGGCCTGCCGCATGAAGGATAAGTATGCTTTGATCAACCTGGAAGAGGACTTGGGACTGGCGGGCCTTCGGCAGGCAAAAATTCTGTACAGCCCGGTGGATCGGCTGAACGTATACGAGGCGATCAGGTGAAGAAGAATCTGTGGATCCCCCGACAAATGTTTTACCGCGTGCTGTGGCCCGCGCTGATTTCCGCCGTGGCGTTGGCCGTGGCGGATATTGCCGACGCCCTGGTAATTGGCGCCCGGGTGGGCGAA
>CACWWM010000042.1 GCA_902764565.1 uncultured Eubacteriales bacterium | reverse complement strand
CCCCGGATTGGGATAAAATGCGCTATTACCTCCTGCTGGACGAATTTTTTTGACCTTGCGGAATCGCCGGTTTCAGTTTATAATGCGTGTAATGAATCATGAAATTTCACAAGGAGGATTTTGCATGCCCACCCTGCACAACAGCGCCCAGAAAGGCGACTTCGCCCCCACTGTGCTTATGCCCGGCGATCCCCTGCGGGCCAAATTCATCACGGACAATTATCTCACCAACGCCGTGCTGGTGAACAACGTGCGCGGCATCCAGGGCTACACCGGTGAATACAAGGGCAAACGCGTATCCGTCATGGCCAGCGGCATGGGCATGCCCTCCATCGGCATTTATTCCTACGAGCTGTTCAACCATTACGACGTGCAGAACATCATCCGCGTGGGCTCCGGCGGCATGATTTCCCCCCATCTGCATCTGCGCGGCGTGGTTGCGGGCATGAGCGCTTACACCAATTCCAATTACGGGGCGCAGTTCGGCTTCAAGGGCAATTTGGCTCCCTGCTGCTCCTTCGAGCTGCTGGAAAAGGCCGTGGCCGCGGCCCGGAAAATGGGTGTGGAAATGCTCGTGGGCCCCGTGTACTCCACCGATACTTTCTATGACCTGAGCGAACCCAAGCCCCCCGCCATCCTCAAGGATTTAGGCGTGCTGTGCGTAGAAATGGAAGCCTACGCCCTGTACCTGAACGCTGCCTGGGCGGGCAAGAACGCCCTGGCCCTGCTCTCCATTTCCGATGACGTATTCACCGGCGAAAGCCTGACCGCCCAGGAGGTGCGCGAAACCTTCACGCAGATGATGGAAATCGCGCTGGAAATCGCGTGAGGATTTTAGTCAGCGCCTGTCTGCTGGGCCTGTGCTGCCGGTACGACGGGCAAAGCAAGCGCAGCGACCGGGTGCTGGCCCTTATGGAAAAGCACGAGCTGATTCCCGTCTGCCCGGAACAGCTGGGCGGCCTGCCCACGCCCCGGTCTCCCGCCGAAATCAGAAACGGCCGGGTGATCAACAGCCTGGGCCAGGACGTGACCGCCCAATATGAAAAAGGCGCGGCGGAAGCCCTGCGCCTTTATGATCTGCTGCGTTGCGACTGTGCCCTGCTCAAAGCCCGCAGCCCTTCCTGCGGCGCGGAACAGGTGTATGACGGCACCTTTTCCGGCACGCTCATTTCCGGCCAGGGAATCGCCGCCAAGCTGCTTTCACAGCATCATATCACCGTTCTGTCCGAAGAAAATGATTGGGGAAGCCTGTAATAGCTTGATCTTTCAGGGGCCTCCGCAGCCCCTGAAACCCCGCGGCAGGGGATGATCCCCTGCACCTCTCCCGGCGATTAACAGACATATAAAACAAACGGCCTGCGCCTGTTTGGAAAAGTTATACAGCAAGCTTCTGGGCAACGAAAAACGAGGATAGGTCAGAGAAAAAGCGAGCTTTTTCCTTGACCTATCCTTCGTTTTTCAGGTGCGCTTCGCGCACCATGGGCGGCTTTGCCGCCCGCCCAGGAGCGATAAAAGGCGACATGGAAATAGGTCCAGGGCCCAGGCGGGCCCTGGTTCAGGGGTTTGGGGGCTGAAGAAGCCCCCAATGAACTCATTCATTAAATCCCGTAATAAGCGAAATTTTGCAGGGGCCATACCCGCAGCACCACTTTGCCCATCAGTTCTTCCTTGCTGATACAGCCGAAGGCCTGCACCCGGCTGTCCACCGAGGACGCGCGGTTATCGCCCATGACGAACAGCTGCTCGGCGGGCACGGTGTACGGAAAATCGAGATCGCACATGCCCAAATCGTAGGCATGCACATAGGATTCGTCCAGCACCAGACCGTTGACGGACACCCGCCCGTCCTCGTCGATTTCCAGCACGTCGCCGCCGGTGGCGATCACGCGCTTGATAATCAGTTTATTGTTGTAATAAAAGGAGCACACGTCGCCGGGCACATAATCCCTGGTTTTCAGGGCCACCAGCACGTTGCCGGGGGCGAAGTTGGGCTGCATGGAGGTGCCGGTCACGCGCAGCACGGGCAGGAAGATGGAGGCCACCAGCACCGCGATGGCCGCCACCACCACGATGGTGCCCGCGGTGCTTTTCAGCGCCTGGTGATACTTGCTCTGGTTTTTGGAGCGGCGCATTTCGTCCTGAATGGCGTCCAGTTCGGGAAAGGGCGTTTGTTTCGTCCACTTTGCCATGGCTTACTCCCCGCTTTCCCCGGCGTTATCGGCAGGCGCGCCGGTTTCAGCGCCGTCTTCCCGGGGCGGGGCCGCTTCTTCCGCGTTTTCCGCGGCGGGTTCGTCCGAAGCCGGTGTTTCGGCGGTCTGCCGGGCGTCAGGCGCCGGTTCCGAAGGGGTGTCCGGTTCGTCTTCTTCCTTGCCCATGGCGCGCTGGAAAGCGAGCATCTGCTCTTCGATTTCGCGCAGGCGCTTCTGCATTTCCTTGGCCGAGCCCTGCATGCGAAGCTCGTCGATGCGCTGCACATACTCGGCCCGCACGGCTTCCACCCGCTGGTCGGCTTCGGCTTTCAGCGCCTCGATTTCCCTTTCCGCCGCTTCCAGGCGCTCCGTCAGATCCAGATTGGCCTTCCGCATGTTATAGATCAATTCCAGCAACTCGAAGCGGTCCATGCGCTTCAGCTTCGTTTTCGCCACTGTTCCCATCCTCCGTCTTTCCGTCAGGGCGCTGCGTCAATCCTCAAAAAATTCCTCGCCGTCCTCCAGCTCCGCTTCCTCGTCCCAGTCGTCCCAATCGTTTTCCTCTTCCTCAGCCAGGCCGAAATACGCTTCCAGGATGGCCTGGGACCAGGTGACGTGGGCGGTGATATAGTAATTCTGAAGCTGCTCCGTATAGAAATCAAAATAAATGTTGGAATAAATGGGGATGCAGGGCAGCACCTCGTTGTACCGCTCCTGGAAGGAAATCCACTTGACCACATAGTCATAGAGGGCGCCGGGAGGGGTCTTGCGCATGTCCACGGCCCGCTGGTACAGCTCCTCGTCGTCGCTGTAGGTATTGTTCCAGATCAGGTGATCGGGGGTTGGGTCGCAGCTGTAGGTGATGGCCGGATCGACCACCACATGGTAGTTGGTGGCCAGATAGATCATATCCGTGGTGCGGGGCTTTTCCCGGTAGTAGGTGAGCAGCAGTTCTTCCATTTCCGTGGGCACCAGGGTGAGCAGGATGCCGCAGGCGTTCAGGTTGTCGATCATGTATTCCTGCAGGAATTCGGCGATATGGTTGCCCGCCGGATACATCATGGACAGATCCAGGGCGATCAGTTCCCCGTCGATCACCTTGCAGCGCACGTCGTCCACGCCGGGGCGGTAGGTCTCCCCCGCGCGGTTCAGGGTCCATCCCGCTTCGTTCAGCAATTGGTTGGCCTGGTCAATATTCACCGTATACTGGGTCAGGTTGTCCAGGTTCAGGGCCTCCCACTGTTCGATGAGCTTTTCCACTTCCGCGTCGGGCAGGGGATGTTCGGGGTCGTTGTCGATTGGGTATTCCAGCTGGCCGTTGAT
The DNA here is from genome assembly GCA_902764565.1 of uncultured Eubacteriales bacterium. Classification (GTDB taxonomy): domain Bacteria; phylum Bacillota; class Clostridia; order Christensenellales; family Aristaeellaceae; genus RUG563. Next base: position 9,753 of record CACWWM010000042.1, on the reverse strand, counting down.
CAGCAGGTATTCCCACTGCTCGATGCCGTAATAGCCGTCCACCCGCAGGCCAAAATCCTGGCAGTAGGCTTTGGTGAGCGCGTCGCGGTCCATGCACCAGGCGATGGCCTGACGCACCTCTTTTTCATGTACCGTTGGCCAGTCGAAGGTGAAAGTCAGGAAAGCAAGCCCGATGCGCGGATAGTTGGAAAAACGAATGCCCTTTCCGGTGCCGTTCTGCATGCCGTCCAGGATGGTGGGGCCGTATACCACCTTGTTGACCAGGTGCAGTTCGCCGTCGGCCAGCTGCTGGATCAGGGTATCGTTGTCCGCCAGGGTGAAGCTGATGCGCTCGATGGTGGGGATCACGCCCTCCATGGTGCCCTTGAAATAGGGATTCTTTTCAAAATGGGCGGTCACGCCGTCGTAAGCCGTCATCACATAGGGGCCGCACACCACGGAGGGATGAGTATTATAGCCCGTTTCCGGGTCCAGAATGGTTTTGCGCAGCAGCTCGGCAGTGAAGATCGGTTCCTTGATTTCAGGGTCTTCGTTGCCGATGTACACGCCAAAGCCGTCGTCGTACACCTTGCAGCCCGGCGCGATCACATGGATAGGATAGGGGCAGCACAAAAGCAATCCGATTTCAAAAAAGTACGGCAGGAATTCGTGATCCAGGGTGATGGCCAGCTGATAGGTGTCCAGCACCTCCACCCCGCCCAGGGCAAAGGTTTTCCCGGTGATGTATTCATCATAGCCCAGGATATGCTCCGCCCGGTAAATCTTGCCGCCGATCTGCTCCACCTCCGGGCTCATCATCAGCAGCAGGGAAAAGGCGTAATCCCAGGCTGTGATGGGGGTGCCGTCGGAGTAATACAGGTCGTCGTGCAGCGCCATGAAATAGGTGCGGTTCCCCGCCGCGTCGTCGTTCACGATCACGCGGGACACAACGGAGGTATCGATCACATAGGTGCCCTGCTCCTGATCCCAGTTCACCAGATTGTAGCCATGGATCAGGGCGCGCACGTCGATATCCGCCGTATCGTTGCCGAACATTTCCGTGAAGAAATCGCCCTTCATGACGGTGGGATGGCCCACCAGCAGTTCATCCGGGAACTCGATTTCTTCTTCTTCCTCTTCCGCAGCTTCCGCGCTGCTCGCTTCCACGTTTTCCCACAAATCCCAGTCGTCCCAATCATCCCAGCCGTCCTCGGCCAGGGCGGGAAGGGGAAGCGCTGCCAGCAGAAGCGACAGAGCCAGCAAAAGGCTCAGCGCTTTTTTCATGCCTTGGTTGATCCTTTTCATGGACCGTCACCCAATCCTTTCAGATATACTCAATCGAAACAGTCGCCCACGTGATTGATGATCGCGCCAAGTCCCAAAGGCGTGTCGTAATCATCGATCGGAATAAGGGGATCGCCGCGGCCGGGCGGCGTGGGCTTCGGCGTGGTGCCGGGCTCCGGCGTAGGCGTGGGGGCGGGGGTGCGCTTTTCGATGGGGATATAGGGGCTCGGCGTAGGCACCGGCGTGGGTGTGGCGTTCACATCGGGCGTCGGGGTTCGCGTAGGCCTGGGCGAAGGCGTGGGGGTAAACGCGGGAACATAGGTAGGCCTGACGGTAGGCGTCGGCGTGGGCCGCGGAGGATAATCCGTCGCCGGGGGAGTCGTGGGCACGCCGGGCGTTTGCGTGGGCGGCGGCGCCGTAATCACCGGCGTAGACGTGGGCGTTGCGGTCGGCGTGGGCGTGGGGGTCGGGGTCGAGGTGGCCGTAGGCGTAGGGGTCGGCGTGGGGGTCGGCGTAGGCGAGGGCGAGGCCGACGGGGTCGGCGATGGCGTAGGCGTAGGCGAGGGTGTAGGCGTAGGCTCCTCGTCCTCCAATTTGGGCTTCACCGATACGTCGTACAGGATGCTCGTCTGCCCCTCGATGGTCAGATAGAAGGGGATGGGCACCAGGGGCGACTGAATGAACAGTGTTTCCGGGCCCTCGCTCATTTCCACATAGTAGAGCCCACTGGAAAGGCCGGTAAACTGAATTCTGCCTTTCTCCGTCATGGTGGCCACCCGGCCCTGATACGGCGCGACGCTCTGATTTTTGATAATCAGGGAAATGGCCGAAATGACTTCGTCGATCATCTGGGAATTATCGTTGCCGCTGCTCAGGTCCTCCATGATCTGCGTGATCTTGGACGACAGCCCGGCGTACCTTTCGATAATGCCCCAGGAAACAAGGCCGCCCTCGCCCACATAGCATTCGGCGATTTTGTACAGGCTCATTTTCACCGTTTGATCCTTGTACTTTTCCGCCGTGTTGGACGGCAAATCCATGGTCAGCGATCCAAGGCGCTCCGCTGCCTGCACAGGGAAGATGAGCCCGACCGCCATCACGGCGATCAGGAGCCAAACCAGAATCCTCTTCCGCATATTCCTCACCCTTCCGCACTGTTACGCTTTTTGCTGTCAGCCGGCAGCCGGTAATGCCGCCGCCTGATGATTTCCACCAGCACGATAAATATCAGCCCCGCCAGCAGCACGGGCGACCCGATCAGCAGCACGTTCACCGCGTCCGACGGGATCGCTGCGCCGTCGCTGTGTTCCATCACCACAGCATTGGTGGGCAGGCTCAGATGCTTTCCGTAAACCAATAATCTTTCCTGGCCGTCCAGGTTGGTCATCACAGCCAGCCAGGCGTTTCCGCTATCCGGCATCCGGATCTTCCCGGCCTGGGTTTTCTGGATTTCCGCCACTTCATAGGCCTGTGCGCCGCAGGGCGTGAAAAGATACATGACGGTGCCCTGCTTCACCTGATCCAGCCTGTGCAAAAGCTGGGCGCTGAACATCTGAAATTTCTCCAGCCAGGGATCAATCCAGGGATTATCCAGCCGGGCCATGCGCCCGTTGTTTCCGGCCAGCAGGGTGCGCGTTCCGGTTTCACCCGTGGGCAGGGCGCTGGAAGCGGCGTGGACCGTGCCGGTCTCCCGGGCCTGGCCGTTCCCCGAAGGATACACCGGCAGGCGCACACCAATATCGGGGATTTCCAGCACGGCGATCAGCCCGTTCACCGTCTGGATCTCCGGAAGCTGCCCTTCGCCCGAGGCCAAAGCCTGATTGTAAGCGTCCCAGGCGGCGCGAAAATCGGCGGTCTGCTGGGCGCTCATGGCCTTTACCTGCTTTTCAAAGCCCTCTATCAGCGATATCCGCTGGGCCTGCTCGCTCTGATCGCTGAGAACGGGAAACAGCACGCAGAACAGCACGGCCGCAACGACCAGCAGGCACGCCAGGTGAATCAAGAAGCTCTTCATCAGTCTGTTCCTTCCAACATGCAGGTTCGCGTTACCGGATCTGTTTGCCGGCCCGGTGCAGCGGCCAGATCGTGTATTCCGCCACGCCCAGAATTTCCTCCGCCTTCACATAGCCGTATTCGGGGCTGCGGCTGTCCACGGACAGGCCGTATTCGTCCCCCAGGACGAAAAAGGAATCTTCCGGCACCACAATGGGCTGCGAAGCCAGCTCCCCGTCGTAGCCCGAGAAATCGCTTCTGAAATTGGACACCGCTTTACCGTTGATCCACAGCCTGCCATTCTGGCTGAGGGCCACGCTGTCGCCGCCCACGGCGGCAACGCGCTTGAACTGCCAGCCGCTGCCGTGCTCAAACAGGATCACGTCGCCCACCCGGGGCCTGGCCCCGTGGGTGCGGCGGCAAAGCACCACGCTGCCGCTGAGCAGGGCGCCGTTCATGCCCGCGCCCTCCACCACGGCCAGGGTATAAAACTGATTGAACACGTACCAGCCCGAAGCGGCCGCCAGAGTAAACCAAATCAGCAAGCCCCAGGCCAGCCGCCTGCGCTTGCTTTTTCTTTTTACGCGCCGCATTTCCTGCAGCACTTCTTCTTCCGATGGCCGGTACAGCTCCATGCCGTTTCCTCTGCTTTCCGCTCGTTATTTTTTCACGTCCCGTCGGGAGGCTTTCCATGCTTTCTCTCGATCATTTTCCATTTATATTATAGCATAAAACGTGCGCTGAAACAAGAAAAAACGTGGCAGAAGAACCATAAAACACGCAAAAACATGATAAAAAGCGAAGCAGCATGTAATATATTTACATTTTTCAGGCTCCCGCCGCTTCATTCCGCGTCAGGCGGATGTCCTTTCCCTGAAAAAAGATAGCCAATCCGGTTCGGGTATCCAGCAAACGGGAGGAAACCCGTTCGGTGTACCGGGCCCGCAGTTCTTCCCGGCTCAGATTGGTGCTCACGGCGGTATACAGGCCCCGGCTCAGGCGGACGCTCAGCAGGTTATAGATTTGTTCCACCGTAACGTTTTCCATCAGGGGCTCCATGCCCAAATCATCGATCAAAAGCAGGGGCGCGTCGAAGTATGCCTGGGCAGTTTCCCCGGCGCGGGAAAAATAAGCGTTCCGCAGGGCGTTCAGCAGATCGTAGGCGGTGGTGTACAGGGCATCCACGCCCTTTTCCCGGACGGCGGTTCCCACGCACTCCAGCAGGAAGGTCTTTCCCAGCCCGCTGCCGCCGTGAAGCAGCAGGGTCTTGATCGGCCCATCCGGCACGCCCAGCGCATACTTTTCGCACCGATCCCGCACCACGCGCATATATTCCCGCTGGGTCACATCGGTGCCCGGCAGGGGCGTATCGGGAAAACGCGCTTCGTCGAACCGGGCAAAGGACGCCTTGCGCTCCTGCCCCAGCCCTGCTTCGGCCAGGGCCTTTTCATACGCCGCCTGAAAGCACGCGCACCGGCGCATGACCGATCCTTCGTACACGTACCCCGTATCGCCGCACAGGGGACAAAAGCACACCGGGGCCAGGTAATCCGAAGAATAGCCCTTTTGCGCAAGCAGGGCGGCGATTTTCCGGTTGTATTCCTCCATGACCTGCTCCGGGTCGGCGGGCACGCCGCCGCCGAAAGCGCCGCGCACCGAGCGCAGGATCATCTGGTGGCGCTCGCTGAGCAACTGGTCCAAATCGGGATGCTTCCGGGCGATCTCCTGCCGCCGCCGGTCTTCCTCCCGCCGATTCTCCGCCTGCCGCTGTTCGTAGGCTTCCGCTACCCGGGCCAATACCTGATTATCCACGCTGCTTCCTCGCTTCCTCAATCAGATCGTCGGATACCGCCAGCAGCTCCGCTTCGGTATACTGCCGCTGGCCGTACTGCTGGGCGCTGACGGTTTTCCTGCCTTGCGCTGCCTGGGGCCTGCGCCGGCCCTGGGCCTGCTCCACGCTGGTGATGCCCGCCTCGTGCCAGGTTTCCAGCACTTTGTCCAGATAGGCGATTTTGCCGCCCTCCGCGTTCCGGGCCTGTTCCGCCGCGCAGCGGAGCAGCTCCGGGCCGTAGCCCCAGCCCCGCCATTTTTCGTACAGCTTCCGGTCGGCCTCCGTGGGCCTGCCGCTGTGGCCGCAGGCGTCGAACAGCTCCCGCAGGGCCAGGTTGGCTTCCCGATACCGGGCCAAATACTGCCGCACGGCTTCTTCCGTGGTCAGGCCCCGGTTCCGCCAGGAGGTCAGCAGGGCTTTCATATCGTCCAATTTTTTGTTGGTGCGCAGACATTCATCCGCCGCCAGCAGCAGCACCCCGTGGGGCTGCTCCGAAAGCAAAGAGCGATAGGCCGTCACGGCGGCGGGGCCGGAAATCTTGACCCCCAGCCGGGAGAATACCTCCTGGGCCTTTTCCCGTTCTTCCTTTTCCTGATCGAGCTTTTGGGCCATGCCCTCCCCCGTGCGGGCGTCCGCCTGGGTGCGAAGCCGGTTCAGGATGCCGTCCAGATACTTAAAGGAAGGATCGCCGCCGGTGGTTTCCCGGCAGGCGTCCAGCACGGCCTGGGGCTCAAAGCCCCATGCTCCGGTCCATTTTTCATACAGGGCCAGCTCGTCCTCCGTCGCGGCCCGGCGCTTGCCCATGCGGGACAGCACCTTCCTGGCCCCGTCCTGCACGTTCTGGCTGTGCTGCAAAAAATGCTCGGCGTCCTCCGGGCCGGTAACGCCCGCTTCCTTCATGGCCACAGCCAGCTTCTCCGCCGCCTTGAAGGAAAAATGGGCTCCCCGCTGGGCCATGCAGTGCTGCAAAAGCATCAGCACCGCTTCCTGGCTCAGGCCCACGTCCTGCACCCATTCCCAGGCTAAGGCGATTTCGGCGGGGTTCACCTTGCGCCTGTCGCCGAAAGCGGCGTACACGCATTCCGCGAAGGACACGTAATCCGTGTCCACCGCAAGGCCCCCGTTGGCCGCGGCCTGCCGCTGGGCGGGGGAATAAAAACGGTAGGCCGGAGGCTCGTCGCTGATCCGGGAAACCAGGGCCCGGCGCTCCCAATACCGCAGGGCCGCTTCGAGCTCCGCCACATATGCCGGGCCCTTCCAGGCGCAGGCAAACAGGCCCCACAGGTACACCTTCACCTGATCGCCCTTGGCGGCGGGCAGATAATCCAGGATGAACCGGTTCTCTACGGCGGTCACGCCATAGGCTTTGGCATCCTGATCCCATTCAAACATGGTTTTCCTCCTTTTCGGGAACGAACAGCGACCCCAGCTGTGCCAGCAGCACCGCCGCCAGCATGAGGGCGCACCCGACATAGCCCCGGCCGTCCATTCTCTCGCCCAGCAGCAGCGCCCCGGCGATCACGCAGAGGCCGGATGCCCTTTTGCCCCAGGGTCTGGCACAGATACCCCACCCCCGTGGACATGACGCCGCAGTAGACCACCGGCACCAGGGCGTGCAGCAGGTTTTCCCCCGACACCGTTTCAAACACCAGAGCGCAGATCCAGTTGAGCACCGCGCCGAACACGAACTGCACCGCGCACAGCCGCAGGGGCGGCACCAACCGGACAAAATGATCCGTAGCCAGGATGTGCGCCGCCCAGAAAAACGCCCCCGCCAGCAGCACCGCGTCCGAGGGCGCCAGGGAAAAGGCTTCGTCCTTGGGTACGCACAAAAGGTACAGGGCGGGCAGGGCCAGCAGCAGGGCCAGCCAGGTGGTGATCCGGGTCTTTTTGCCCAGGAACACGCCCAGCACCGGCACCAGCACCACATACAGGGCGGTGAGGAACCCGGCCTTTCCGGCCCCGGCCTCCCCCACGCCCGACTGCTGGAGCAGGGAAGCGATAAACAGGATCAGGCCCAGCACAGCGCCGGACGCAGCCTGCCGCCCGGTAAAGGGTACGGCCTCGCGCTTGTTTTCCCGCAGCATCAGGGGCAGCACGGCCACGGCCCCCAGGGTAAATCGGCAGGCGTTAAAGGTAAAGGGCTGCAAATAGCGGCTGCCCTCCCGCTGGGCCGCCATGGCAAAGCCCCAGATGGCCGCCGTGAGAAACAAAAGCCCGGCGGAACGCAGTTCATTCTTCATGGATTTTCCGTTCTTTCTTTTCCTGTGTGAAAACCGATCCCGGCGACGACCGGAAAAGCCCGATCTTTCACCTTTCCTATCATACCACAAATCAGCAAGAAAGCCAAACAGATTCTTTGAGCGCGGGGCATTGAAACTTTGGTTCAATGCAAATCTTTGTGGGGAAATGTACTCCCAGCCCATGAGGAAAGTTTTTCCAAAAAGAAGGGAAGCAGGTCGAAAAGCTTTTTCCAGTTCCTTTTATGGCTTTCTCGGAAGGGGGTGTGGGGGAACCGCTCTTTGGCCTCCAAAGAGCGGTTTCCCCCACAAACTTTTGCATTGATCCGAAACTTTTTCACATAAACGCCTTGATAACAAGTATGGAATTATGGTAAAATTATATCACAGATCATGCAGATATATTGAGCAGGTCCTGCGCCCGAAACGCGAATCAGAAGCGATTTCAGCAGTTTTCTTTCAGGATAAAGCAGAGCGGTAACAATGCGAAAGGAGAATACAAAATGTCCCGTTTCTCAAAATTTTCATCCGCAATCAGGATGCTCGTCTGTTTTGCGCTGATGCTGAGCGCCCTTACTCCGGGAATCGCGGAAGGAGAGCCCCATTCTTTTTCCGCGGCAAGCCTGACGGCGTCGGAGGACAAGGAGCTTATTCCGCCGGGAACTTTCCTGGACAGCGCGGGTTACTTTTCCGCCGCCGGCACCGTCACCAAACGCTGGAAGGAGGATAAGGGCGTCACCTCCGTCGAGGTGGGCAAGGCCCTGTCCGGCAGCATCGATTTTTCTGTCAGCGGGACGGCGGAAGCCGTGATCGTGGTATCCAGCAACGGCGGCGACAATGATTCCGCCGTGGCGCTGCTTGACGGCAGCGGGAATCCCGTGCCCAACGCGGAGGGTGTTTCCGTGGTGCATGGCACCGGAAAGCAGACGCTGACCTACTCCCTCCCGGCAGGCGGCTACCGCATCGTTTCTCCCTACGATGAAGCCAATAAGCGCGGTGCCCGGGTGTATACCGTCACCGTAACGGAAACCGCAGGCCAGCCAGGCGGCGCCGACACCCCGGTCTGGGATTTCCGGTATTTCGGGGTGTCCACGGGCGGCGACCGAAACGTGCTGATCGCCAGCGGAACGGGCATCGAAGCCCCTGTTTCTCTGGGCTCCGCGCTGTTTAACGAGGACGGCTCCATCCATAAAAAGGGCGGCAAGTTCGTGGCCGATTCTCCCGCCGACGGCGGCAGCTATTACTATACCGTCATCGACCCCACCACCACCAATTTCTATTTCCAGGCGGACGTGACCATTGACGCCCTGAACCCCACGCCCGACGGACAGGAAGGATTCGCCCTGATGGCCCGGGACGCTTTAGGCCAGGAGGGCGTAAGCGGCAGCTGGATGGCGAACCTGATTTCCGTAGGCTCCGCCAAGCTGCCCTACGGCGGCGTGAACACAGCGCCGGAATCCGCCTGCGCCTTGGGGATCCGGGCCTATACCGGCATCGCCGCCCCGGAAGCCTCCGATGAAAACGATATCCGCGCCACCCGCTATACCTGGTGGACGGAGGACGGCGCGGCAAAGAAGATCGAAGCGGGAAAAACCTACCGGGTCAGCCTGGAAAAGACCGACAGCGCCTACATCGCCGCCCAGTATGATACGGACACCCAGGAAGCGGTGGGCAGCTATATCTATTATATTCCCGCCAAGGATCATAACGCCGTGACCGTCAGCAGCTACGGCGAGCTGGACGATCCCCTGACCTGGCAGGAGGAACACGCGGCCTACGTTTCCCTGGTGACGGCCCGGGGGCTGAACGCCACGTTCAGCAACATCATCTTTACCACCAGCGCATGGAACGCGGCGGGCTGGGCTCCCCAGCCCACGGAATACATCGACCTGAGCGCTTCCATCGCCAGCGGCTCCACCGCCACAGGCGGCTCTTATGGTCTGCTTTTCCGCGCCAACGCCGACGGCACGGCGAAGGTGTATAAATACGATGAACTCATGGCGGAAAACGTGACGGTTACCGCCGATTCCTACTGCGGTATGTCCCTGAACATGGATGAGGACGCCGCCGTCATCCGGGTGGAATTTACGCCGGACCCGGCCTTTGCCTTCAGCGTGTTCCAGAAGCTGAGCAGCTATGAACCCGTTACCATTTTCAGGACCGTCTTGCAGCGGACCTTGGGCCGGGACGGGGTGATTTACGTGAGGCCGGACGGCGCGGCGGAAAACACCGGCGCCTCCATGGACGACGCCGTGGATATCCAGACCGCGCTGGATTACGCCGCCCCGGGCCAGACCATCCTGCTGGAAAGCGCCGTATATGATCTGGCCGACGCGGAGCTGACCGTGTGCCGGGGCCGCAGCGGCGCTTTGCACAGTCCCATTGCGATGACCACCGCGGACGGTACATTCGCCACCCTGGACTTTG
>CACWWM010000041.1:3842-14237 GCA_902764565.1 uncultured Eubacteriales bacterium | reverse complement strand
TGCTTCTGGCCCGGCGGCTGAAAGCCGCCAACCCGGATGCGCAGCATCCGGGGAAAGCCGAGGAATAATCCCCTGGGGGAAAGCAAGCTTTCCCACCTGGGATTTTCCCGGCTTTCTATAGGCCAGAAGCCCTCCATATATCGTATCCCCCAGTCACAGGCGGAAGCTGTGTATTCTTCCCAATATGGCTGTTTCGCCTGTCGGTGTCCAGAGGGGAACCCCTCTGGCGCGGGTCTGGGGGCGCGGAGCCCCCAGGGTATCCTATATCGCAAGGAACCATTGGAAAACACTTGAAGGTTACGGAAATTTCTATTATAATAGAAACGGCGTTCATAGAGAGCGCGGAACGGAAATGAGCAAACAGATGACAGCTTTGATCATCATGGACGGTTTTGGCATCAATCCCAATCACGAAGGCAACGCGATTTACATGGCGGGCACTCCGCATTTGGACGAGCTGGCGGCGAAATTCCCCCACACCCAGCTGGGCGCCAGCGGCATGGACGTGGGTCTGCCGGACGGCCAGATGGGCAACAGCGAAGTAGGCCATCTGAACATGGGCGCGGGGCGCATCGTGTATCAGGAACTGACCCGCATCACCAAGGACATTCAGGACGGCGTATTTTTTGAGAAAGAGCCCCTGGTATGGGCCATGGATTCCGTGAAGGCAAACGGCGGCAGCCTGCACCTGATGGGCCTTTTGTCCGACGGCGGCGTGCACAGCCACAACACCCACCTGTACGCCCTGCTGGAAATGGCGAAAAAGCGGGGCCTGAAAAAGGTGTTCGTCCATTGCTATTTAGACGGGCGCGACGTGCCGCCCACTTCCGCCATCGATTATATGCGGCAGCTGGTCGCCAAAATGAAGGAGATCGGCGTGGGCCAGGTGGCGTCTATCCAGGGCCGCTTCTGGGGCATGGACCGCGACAACATCTGGGACCGCGTGGAAAAGGGCTACGACGCCATCGCGCTGGGCGAGGGCATCCGGGAGACCGACCCCGTGGACGCCGTGCAGCACAGCTATGACAACGGCAAGACCGACGAATTCATGATCCCCACCGTGATCGAAAAGGACGGCAAGCCCCTGACCACCGTGGAAAAGGGCGACAGCGTGATTTTCTTCAACTTCCGCCCCGACCGCGCCCGGCAGATGACCCGCGCCTTCATCATGCCCGATTTCAAGGGCTTCGAGCGCAAGAAGGGCTTCATCCCCGTGCAGTTCGTGTCCATGACCCAGTACGACGCCACGTTCACCGGCCTCAAGGTGGTCAATCCCCCCGAAAACCTGAACAACACCCTGGGCGAATATCTGGCCAAGCTGGGGCTGACCCAGGCGCACATCGCCGAAACCCAGAAGTACGCCCACGTCACCTTCTTCTTTAACGGCGGCGTGGAAGCCCCCAACGCCGGCGAAGAACGCTTCCTGATCGATTCCCCCAAGGTGGCCACCTTCGATATGAAGCCCGAAATGAGCGCTCCCGAAGTGACGGCAAAAGCCCTGGAGCTGATCGACAGCGGCAAGTACGACGTGATGATCCTGAACTACGCCAACTGCGACATGGTGGGCCACACCGGCGTCATCCCCGCCGCTATCGAGGCCGTGAAGGAAATCGACAAGGACGTGTACACCCTGGTGAGCGAAATCCTGAAGCTGGGCGGCCGGGCCTTTATCACCGCCGACCACGGCAACGCCGACCAGATGATCGACCCCGTCACCAAGGAGCCCTTCACCGCCCACTCCACCAACCCCGTGCCCTTCATCGCCTGCGATGAGAAGCTCATCGGCAAAAAGCTGCGGGAAGGCGGAAGACTTGCGGACATCGCCCCCACCATGCTCACCTGCATGGGCGTTGAAGTGCCCAAGGAAATGACCGGAAAGAGCCTGATTGAATGATTTATTCCTACTGTAAGCGCTGCCGCATGGAAAGCGCGGGCGACGTGTGCGTCGGGTGCGGCAAGCGCGCCACGGCGGCCCTCCAGCGGGACAAATGGAGCATCCTGACGCTCCCGCTGGCGGATAGCCGCGCCTGGCGCACGTCCATCCTGGCGCTTTTCGGGGCGGCGGCCCTGGTGGTGGGCGCGGTGTTCGGGCTGGAAGCCCTGTTCGGCGGCCCGGCCCGGGTTTCGATGCTGTGGCAAAGCGCCGTGATCCGGGTCACGCTGGCCGTGGCGGCGATGGGCCTGGCCGTGGTGTTCCTGTTCCTGCTTTTGCAGGGCAAGGAAACCAACGTGTTCACCCTGGATTCCCAGGGCGCGCATCAGCACACCTGGCACGGCCCCGAAAAATGGAAAAGCTGGGCGCGGCTCCAAAGCGCCGATCCCGCCAAGGATATCCCCCAGCAGGACGGCACTGTGATGCATTTGAGCCAGGAACGCCACATGCTGTGGCAGGACGTGGTTTCCGTGCAGCTCCGTCCCAGCAGCTCCACCATTCTGCTGTATCATACGCCCCACTGCGCCCCCATGGCGCTGCGGCTCCCCGCCGGGGAATTCGAGCTGGCGGCGGATTATGTGGGCAAGTACTGCAAAGGAAAAGTGCAAAAGTAAGAGGAGGGGAACGAAGATGGCCATTACCCTGCGCGACATTGCAAAGACCCTGGATCATTCCACCCTGCAGCCCTTCCTGACGGAAGACGATATCCGCAAGGGCTGCGATATCGCCCTGCAATACGATACCGCCACCGTGTGCGCCCGGCCCGGAGATATGCCGCTGGTGGTAAAATTGCTTTCTGGCAGCGACGTGAAGCCCTGCACGGTGATCGGCTTCCCCCACGGGGCCCATCATACCGCCGTGAAGGTGTTCGAGGCGGAACGCGCCCTGGACGACGGCTGCCAGGAGCTGGATATGGTGCTGAATATCGGCAGGATGCTCCACGGCGAGGAAGCCTATGTGCAGGATGAAATCGCCGCGCTGGCGAAGGCCGCCCACGCCCGGAAGGCCCTGCTGAAAGTCATTCTGGAAACCTGCTATCTGAACGACGAGCAGAAGAAAACCGCCTGCCGCCTGTCCGAAGCGGCGGGGGCCGACTTCGTGAAGACCTCCACCGGCTACGGCTCCGCCGGGGCCACGGTGGCGGACGTGCGGCTCATGCGGGCCTCGGTGTCCGAAAAGGTTTCTGTCAAAGCCTCCGGCGGCATCCGCACCCTGGATATGGTGCTGGCCTGCCGCAACGCCGGGGCCGCCCGCTGCGGCGTAAGCGCCACGGTGAGGATCATGGAGGAAGCCAGGGAACGCATGCAAAACGGCACCCTGACCGATCAGCCCCTGAACCCCGTGGAAAACGGCGGCGGCGCTTACTGATAAGCCCGGAAAAATTCGGGCTTTACAAATCGTGACAATATCGCTATAATATCTCCATTCGGGCTGTGAACAGGACGGGCCCGCGAATCCTCCTTCCAGAGAGCCGGCGTTTGGTGCAAGCCGGCAAGGGGGCCGCGCGCCGGATCACCTGGGAGTCCCTGATCGAAGGATCAGCGCATCGCCTGCGATAGAGGGCGCGAAAGCTGGGCGCAAAACACGCCAAGTTGGGTGGTACCGCGGATATGATGCAATCAGTCCGTCCCAATCGAAAGGATTGGGACGGATTTTCTTATCGAAAGGAGAGGGAAACAGTTGTACAAAAAAGTCACCGCCGACATGAATTTCGCCGCACGGGAACTGGAAACCATCCGTTTCTGGAAGGAAAACGACATCGTGAAAAAGTCCTTCCATGCCCGGGATAACGCGAAGGACACCTTCACGTTCTTCGACGGCCCGCCCACGGCCAACGGCAAGCCCCACATCGGCCACGTGGAGACCCGCGCCATCAAGGATCTGATCCCCCGGTATTACACCATGAAGGGGAAGAACGTGCTGCGCAAAGCGGGCTGGGATACCCACGGCCTGCCCGTGGAGCTGGAAGTGGAAAAGAAGCTGGGCCTGGACGGCAAGCCCCAGATCGAGCAGTACGGCATCGAGCCTTTCATCCAGCAGTGCAAGGAAAGCGTGTGGAAATACCTGCACGAATGGGAGGAAATGAGCGACCGGGTCGGCTACTGGGTGGACATGGAACACCCCTATGTGACCTACCACGACGATTATATCGAAAGCGAATGGTGGAGCCTGAAAACCATCGCTGAAAAGGGCCTGATCTACAAGGGCCATAAAATCGTGCCCTACTGCCCCCGCTGCGGCACCGCGCTTTCCTCTCACGAAGTGGCCCAGGGCTACAAGAATGTAAAGGAAAAGTCCGCGTTCGTGCGCTTCCCGGTAAAGGGCGAGGAGGGCGTATACCTTCTGGCCTGGACCACCACCCCCTGGACGCTGCCCAGCAACCTGGCTCTGTGCGTCAACGCCCATGAAACCTACTGCCGGGTGGAGACCAACGAGAATGTTACCTACATCATGGCCAAAGCCCTGGTGGAAAAGGTGCTGGAAGGCAAGGAGCCCAAGATCGTTTCCGAAATGCCCGGTTCCGATCTGGTGGGCACCGAATACGTGCCGCTTTACCGCTTTGTGGAGCCGGACAAGAAAGCCTGGTTCGTGGTCAGCGACGATTATGTGACCATGGAAGACGGCACCGGCATCGTGCATATCGCCCCCGCTTACGGCGAGGACGACAACCGGGTGTGCCGGGAAAACGGCCTGCCCTTCGTGAACCTGGTGGATACCCAGGGCAAATTCATTGCCGAAACCGCCTGGGCGGGCACCTTCATCAAGGACGCCGACCCCATGATCCTGAAGGATCTGAAGGCACGGGGCCTGCTGTTCGCCGCCGTGCCCTTCGCCCACGATTACCCCTTCTGCTGGCGCTGCGACACGCCCCTCATGTACTACGCCCGCCCCACCTGGTTCATCAAAATGACCGCCCTGCGGGACGAGCTGGTGGCCAACAACCGCAGCATCAACTGGTACCCGGACAACATCAAGGAAGGCCGCATGGGCAACTTCCTGGAAAACGTGGTGGACTGGGGCCTGTCCCGCGAGCGTTATTGGGGCACGCCGCTGCCCATCTGGCTGTGCGACGAGGGCCACATGCACGTGATCGGCAGCAAGCAGGAATTGCTGGATATGGCCATCGGTGAAGTAAACCTGCCCGAGCTGCACCGCCCCTACATCGACGAAGTGAAAATCAAATGCCCCTGCTGCGGCAAGCCCATGACCCGCACCAAAGAAGTGATCGACTGCTGGTACGATTCCGGCTCCATGCCCTTCGCCCAGTGGCACTATCCCTTCGAGAACAAGGACATCTTTGAAAAGCGCTTCCCGGCCAACTTCATCTCCGAGGCCATCGACCAGACCCGCGGCTGGTTCTATACCCTGATCGCCATCTCCACCCTGATCTTCGGCCGCGCGCCCTTTGAAAACTGCGTGGTGCTGGGCCACGTGCAGGACAAGGACGGCCGCAAGATGAGCAAGCACCTGGGCAACGTGGTGGACCCCAAGGTGGTGCTGGAAAAGCAGGGGGCCGACGCCATCCGCTGGTTCTTCTATTCTTCCTCCGCCCCCTGGCTGCCCTGCCGCTTCCATGAGGACGCCCTGAACGAGGGCCCCCGGCGGTTCATGAGCACCCTGTGGAACACCTATTCCTTCTACGTGCTGTACGCCGATATCGACAATTTCGACCCCACCAGGCACGATCTTTCCAAGTGCGCCCTCACCCTCATGGACAAATGGGTGCTGAGCCGCCTGAACACCGTCATCCAGGGCGTGGACGAGGATTTGAGCGCCTATCGCATCACCGAATCCACCCGCAAGATCAGCGATTTTGTGGACGAGCTGTCCAACTGGTACGTGCGCCTAGGCCGCGAACGGTTCTGGGGCAAGGGCATGGCGGCGGACAAGGAAGCCGCGTTCATGACCCTGTACACCGTGCTGGAACGCCTCACCCGCCTGATCGCGCCCTACATGCCCTTCATGGCGGAGGAAATCTATCAGAACATCGTGCGCACCGTGATGCCGGACGCCCCCGAATCGGTGCATCTGTGCGATTTCCCCACCTGCGAAGCCGCCTGGATCGACGCCGACGCGGAGCGCCAGATGGCCGCCGTGGAAACGGTGGTGCAGCTGGGCCGTTCCTGCCGTCAGCTTTCCAACATGAAGGTGCGCCAGCCCCTGAACATGCTGTACGTGTCCGGCGCGGACTTCGGCGAAGCCTATCAGGGCCTGGTGGAGAATGAGCTCAACGTAAAGAACGTGAAGTTCATCGACGACGCGGGCGAATTCGTCAACTACGACTTAAAGCCCAACTTCATGACCCTGAAAAAGAACTACGGCCGCTTCCTGGGCCGGATGCGCGGCGAGCTGCAAAAGCTGAACGGCAGCGAAGTGGTGGCCGCCTTCGACCGGGGCGAAACCGTGACCCTGCGCATGGACGATACCGACGTGATCCTCACCAAGGAAGACGTTCTGGTGGAAGCCGTCAAGAAGGATGGCTTCACCTCCCAGGTGGACGGCAAGCTGACCGTGGTGCTGGACACCACCCTCACCCCCGAGCTCATTCAGGAAGGCTATGCCCGCGAAGTGGTGAGCAAGCTGCAGAACATGCGCAAGGACGCCGGCTTCGACGTGACCGACCGCATCGCCGTCACCGCCCAGGGCGACGAAGAGGTGCTTTCCGCCATGCGCGCTTTCCAGGATATGATCGAAAAGGGCGTGCTGGCCGTGTCCGTTTCCTACGAACCCGCCCCCGAGGGCGCGTTCGCCCAGGACTGCGATATCAACGGAAAGACTGCCGCGCTGAGCGTGAAAAAGGCGCTGTAAAAGTATATTATTTTGCGGGGGAAACCGCTCTTTGGATGCCAAAGAGCGGTTTCCCCCGCACCCCCTTCCGAGAAAGCAGCAAAGGAAAACGCCTAAAGCAAAACGATCCCTTCCCCCGGATGGAAAAATGTTTTCCATCCGGTTTTTTATTTCGGATGAAACGAAATCGGTTTTTCTCCGTCTTATTGATGTGAGAATATTCTGCACATTGTTTTGAAGGGAGTTACTTTTCATGGCTGATCGCCAGGAATATGAGCGCGTCGCCCAGGAGGCGCTGCCCATGCTGTACAAAATCGCCATGGGTATCCTGCGCTGCGACGCGGACGCCCGGGACGCCGTACAGCAGGCGCTTTTAAAGGGCTGGGAAAAGAAGGAGAACGCCCAGCCGGGGAAATTCCGCTGGTATCTGACCCGCATCGTGATCAACGAGGCGCGGAACATCCAGCGGTTCAGGATGCGGGTTTTCCCCGTGGAAATGCCCCCGGCCGCGGAGCAATGGCCCACAGACTATCGGGAATTATACGACGCCATATTCTCTCTGCCGGAAGATCTGCGCCTGCCGCTGCTGCTGAAATATGCGCAGAACCTGTCCGAAAAGGAAGGGGCGGCGGCCCTCGGCATCCCGGTAACGACTTTCAAAAATCGGCTGCACCGCGCGCGGAAAGCCCTTCGGAAAAACCTGGATCGGGAGGTGACGTTTGAATGAAGCGTACAATGCATGTAAACAAGCAGTTCATGAACGCCGTGCTGCCTCCCATCCCGGCTGAATTTGAGCGGGACATGAAAGAGCTGATCCTTTCCATGCCCGCTGAACGACCCCAGAGGGAGGAACAAACCGTGAAAAGAAAATTCTCCGTGGGCTTTGTGCTGGCCTGCGTACTGGCGCTGCTGGCTGTGACCGCCCTGGCGGCAGTGCTGCTGGGCGGCAGGGATTTTGTGGCTCAGATCATGGCCCCCAAGGCGGCGGAAACCGAATCATCCAGCTTTACCAAAGCGGAAATCGAAGAAATTCTGCGCATCGCGGCGGAAAACAGCCTGACCCTGAGCGCCGAGGACATGTACCGCCTGAACCACTTGGACGAAACGGGCTACGACAAGGAAGAACTGATGCGCCGGTTCGTCAAGACCGAATACGGCTTCTACCCCGACGCCTGGCCCATCGAGGTGCAGCACTGGTATGAAGAAATGCTGGAAGCATGCGGGCTGGACGACCCTGTGACGGTGAACGTGCTGCCGGAGGGCGACGAATACACCCAGGAGCAGATTTTGAAAATCGCCCTGGACTTCATTCATGAAAAATACGGCCAGGACGTGAATTTGGACGATCCGGACAAATACCGGCGGTTCATGACCTACCGGGAAGCTCAGTTGGGCGGGGACATGCGTTTCCGCCAATGGAACCTGAACTATGAGGCCAAGGATCTGTACGGCACGGATTACAGCCTGGTTCTGGACAGCGCCGGGAACATCAAGAAGGAATACAGCGTGGAAGGGATTTTGGGTGCCACCTATCTGACGCGGGGGCAGTACATGATCGACCGGTTCATGCGGGTGTACGGCGATCAGTACGGCTTTATCAACTGGGACAGCGGCATCCTGCTGCAATACCAGGAAGCCATGCGGCATCGGCTGGAAGCGGAGGAGTCCGGGCATTTTCTCGCGCAGGAATATCCCATTTTGGATATGACCTACCGCCTGCCAGACGATACGGTGATTGACAAAGAAGCGGCCATCGAAAAAGCAAAAGAAGCCTGCGGCAAGCTGGATTACGAAACCCTGTACAGCAATTCCCAGGTGGCGGTATTGATGGAGGCAGCCGGAAAGCCTGTCTGGAAAGTGACGCTGCAGCTGCACAGCGGAGGGTATGTCTATGCCCAACTGGACGCGGAAACAGGCACGGCGCTGATTACGGATACGGAGCGCACGGCGCCTTATCCCGAATGGCGGAAGTACGTCACCGAGGAATACTGGCAGGAAAACAAGGTTCAGCCTGACTATGTTTACGATGGCCCGGCCCCGACCCCGGATGTCGTGACAGGCTGGCGCCTGCCCGCCTTCTGGGGAAATGTGGACGTGGCCCCGGAATGGTATTGGGACAGGCTCAACGCCACGGGCTACAGCGAAGAAACGGAGGATCAACTCTATTTCGGCTGGGCAGAGCAATACGGATATGATACCAATTTCTGGCCCCTGGAAGCCCAGGCCATCGAGATATTGACCCAGCTGGGCGACGACCCGGATTTCAAGAACATCAATTTCCCCGGCCTGCCCACGGATGAGGACATTTCCCAGGAAGAAGCGCTCCGCATCGCCAAGGCCGCTTTCAAGGAGGAATACGCGGAAGCCCTGCCCGGCCTGGATGTGAGCGTTCTGAAAGGCGCGTTCTCCTTCTGGTTCGATTACACGTTTGCAGGGCACAATGCCTGGCAGGTGAATCTGTACCGGCCCGATGGCGTGTGCGTCGGCGCGGTGTGGATGGAAAGCAAACTGGGCGAGGTGTTCCAGCTGGAATGCTTCGAGGGAAAAACGGGGCTGCACACGCGGGAGGTTTCCTTTGCGGAGCCCAACGTCACCCCCGCGCCGCTGGCAAACGGCCGCCCCTGGATGTGGGGCATGGATTTCGCGCCTAAAGCATTTTGGGATCGGATGGATCAAATCGTGGACAAATGGGGCGTGACCGCGGAAAACTTTAATCAGAAATACACCGAATGGCGGGCCCTGTACGGGGACGAACCGGTGCTCTGGCCCTATGAATGTCTGCTGATGGAGCAGTTCTTCGTTTCATACAATACCGAAAACTGGACGGAAGAGAGGGTGATTTACTTTACCTTGCCCCAGGAGGGCAAAATCAGCCGGGAAGAGGCTGTCCAAATCGCTTTCCGGGCCATCCATGAAGCGGGAGACGAACGGGTCGGCGCGGCATGGATCGACAGCCTGAAGCCCTGCGCCACCCTGGGTGTGAATATCTGGGTGGACGCGGCGTACCAATCCGACGAACCCCTTTGGGTGGTCAGCTTCCTTTCCTGGGACGCGGAATACCAATATTGGGCCCAGCGGGCCTACGCCTACGTCACCGAGGACGGCGAAGTGATTTTGGCTGATCTGGATTTGTACAGCAACGGATGAACTGCTGACAAAGAGCACGGTGGGGCTTTGCCCCACACCCCACCAGGGAGATGATCTCCCTGGACACTTCTCCTGCGGAAATCACTCGTTTGGGTGAATCAGCAAACTCCCGCAGATGCTTGGATAAGACGGTCTGCATCGCCGTCGCTGTGTTTCTGGCCCGGCGGCTGAAAGCCGCCAACCCGGATGCTAAGCATCCGGGGAAAGCCGGGGAACAATCCTTTAGGGGAAAGCTCGCTTTCCCCCCTGCGGATTTTCCCGGCTTTCTATGGGCCAGAAGCCTTCAAATCTTTGTAATCCCAGCGCGGCAGGCGGAGGCTGTTGGCATTTCCAACGGCTCAATTCGCCAAGTGGGATGCAAGGGATGAAATCCCTTGCCGCAGGGTCAGGGGCCGCGGAGGCCCCTGCTCCGTCTCTTTCATCAAACAAAAAAACAGGGCGTTCCCTCCCGGCAAAGGAAGGAACGTCCTGCTTTTTTCGTTTAAAGCGTTTGAATCACTTGCCGACCTTGCTCAGGGCGTCGTTGA
>CACWWM010000041.1:0-3837 GCA_902764565.1 uncultured Eubacteriales bacterium | reverse complement strand
AAAAAACAGGGCGTTCCCTCCCGGCAAAGGAAGGAACGTCCTGCTTTTTTCGTTTAAAGCGTTTGAATCACTTGCCGACCTTGCTCAGGGCGTCGTTGACGGCGGCGATGAGGGCTTCGGAAGTCTTGGTCGCGCCGGTAACGGCGTCCACCTGGGTGGAATTGGCGGCGATGATGGCGTCGGGCAGGGTCTTGAAGGCGGGATCGCTGATACCGGCGGTCTCGTTGTGGCTGAGCACGTCGATCTTGGCGATCTTATCGCCGTCCATGGTGACCTTCACCTTCACTTCGCCGCCGATTTCGCTGACGCCCACGCCGATATATTCGTTGGCGGCCAGGGTGTCGTCCGCGGCGGGGGCTTCTTCCACAGGCTCCGCTTCTTCATAGCCGTAGAGCACGTTCAGCAGGGTAATGGTTTTGACAGCCACTTCGGCGGTAACGGCGGCGCAGCGGGCTTTCCGTCCGGGATCGGGCATTTTATAGCCGGTAGCCGCCATGTAAGTGCCTACGGAATCGGCGCAGTTGACGGAATGGGCCACGGTGGTGATGGATTCCATTTCAGGCTGGTATTCGGGGAAGGGATGTTCCCGGTACCAGGCGAACAGCTGATTGCGGACCTCGTTGGCGTCGGCGGGCTGGCACACCAGGCCGATGAAGGTCAGTGCCCCGGCCAGGGAACCGCAGAGGGTGCCCGTGCCATAGCCGCCGGCCATCAGGCCGAAAGCCTTGCCCGGAATCAGTTCGTTATAAGGATACCCTGTGACTTCGCTGAAGATGTCCACGATGCCGCCGAAGCAGCCGGCGCCGCAGCCGCCGTACTGATAGAACATTTTGTAGCAATGCTCCAGCAGCGCGTCTTTATCCATGGGCACATACTTCCAGGGCCAGACGGGGGTGGTTTCCTCGGCGGCGGCCATGGAAACGGGATAAGCGGTCAGCGCGGCGGCGCCCATAGCGGCCTTGCCGGCATTGCGCAGGAAATCACGGCGGGTCATTTCTTTGTTCATGAAAGTATTCCTTCCTTTCTGGATTTTCTGCTGTCAGTATAGAGGAAAAGGCCGGGGTTAGTCAAGGGTAATTCCAGGATTCTCCATGGCCGTTTTACGCCTGCTTTTCAAACACCATCACGCAGGAAGCGAAGTCCCCGTGAGGGAAGGAAAGGGGCGCTCCGGCCCGCATGAGGTCGGAAGCCGTGACGGCGCTGCCGTCCGGGGCGGTATACACGCCCTCCGGCACGTTCTTCAGGCGGATGAAAGCGGGCGCGGCGTTGGGGTGGTTCAGCACCCGGTACGCGCACAGGATCACCCGGTTTTCGTCCGCGAACTGCCAGGCGGCAATATTGCCCTCAAAGGGGCTTTGCAGACGGGTGAACGTCCCCTGCTGGGTGGTGCGGCGCAGGGCCTTCACCTGCCTGACCTGGCGGCGGATTTCCTCCATATCCTCCGGCGACTGGGCGGACAGATCCAGTTCATACCCGAAATTGCCGCCCAGGGCCACGTCGCCCCGCATGCGCATACTGGTCACGCGGCCCGCCTGATGATTGGGCACGGCGGACACGTGGGCCCCCATGGCGCTGGTGGGATAGCACAGGCTGGTGCCGTACTGGATGCGCAGGCGTTCCACGGCGTCGGTATCGTCGCTGGTCCAGGTCTGGGGCATGTAATACAGCATGCCCGCGTCGAAGCGCCCGC
The DNA here is from genome assembly GCA_902764565.1 of uncultured Eubacteriales bacterium. Taxonomy (GTDB): domain Bacteria; phylum Bacillota; class Clostridia; order Christensenellales; family Aristaeellaceae; genus RUG563. The sequence continues at coordinate 2,147 of CACWWM010000041.1, read as the reverse complement.
CGCCCCCGGAGCAGCTTTCAAACAGCACCCGGGGAAAGGCGGCGGTGATTTCCTCCAGCACCCGGTACAGGCCCAGCATGTACCGATGGGCGATTTCGCCCTGCCGCCCGCCAAAGAGCAGGGCGGAGCCCGCTTCCTTGAAATTGCGGTTCATGTCCCACTTTACATAATCGATGGGCGCGCTCTGCAACACGCCTGACACCGCCCCGATCACGTAATCCTGCACGTCCTTCCGGGACATATCCAGAATGAGCTGATTCCGGGCGGTGGTGCGCCGCCTGTCCTCGGCATGGAGGCACCAATCGGGATGGGCGCGGTACAAATCGCTGTCCGGGCTGACCATTTCCGGCTCGAACCACAGGCCGAATTTCAGGCCCAGGGCGTTGATGTCCTTCGCCAGGGCGGAAAGGCCCCCGGGCAGCTTTTCCCGGTTCACCACCCAATCCCCCAGGGAGCAGTTATCGGTATTCCGTCTGCCGAACCAGCCGTCGTCCAGCACGAACAGCTCGATGCCCGCCTCGGCGGCGCTCCGGGCGATTTGCAGGATTTTTTCGTGGCTGAAATCAAAATAGGTGGCTTCCCAATTGTTGATGAGAATGGGCCGCTCCCGGTCCCGCCAGTATCCCCGGCACACGTGCTTCCGGATCAGGCTGTGCAGGGCCTGGCTCATTTTGTTCAGGCCGGAATCGGAATACGCGATCAGGGCTTCCGGGCTTTGAAAGGCTTCTCCGGGGTTCAAGCGCCAGCATAAGGTGCGGGGATTCAGGCCCAGGGTCAGGCGGGTGGAGCCGTAGGCGTTTTCGTCGGCGCTGATCAGGAAATCGCCGCTGTACACCAGGGCCGCGCCCACGCATTCCCCGCAAAATTCGCCCGCGCCCGGGGCCGCCAGCACGGCGAAGGGGTTATGCTCGTGGCCGGACGCGCCGCGGCTGGAAGACAGGCTGCGGGTCAGGGTGGCGGGAGAAAGCCGCTCGATGCTGCGCTCCTTGGCCCAGGCCCCGTGCAGGTGCAGCAGATCATACCGCCCCGGCAGGGTGACGCAGGCGCTGCCCGCGCCCGTCAGCGTCAGCGCTTCCTTTCCCCCGTTTTCATACAAAATGCTGGCGGCGATCACGGGCAAATCGGCAAACAGGGTATAGCGCAGGCGGGCGGTGAGGCCGGTGAGCCCGTCCCGCAGGACGATTTCCAGGGTTTCCGCGTCCGCCGGGTTCTCCACATAGGAAGCGGGCAGGCCGTTTAAGCGGGGCTTCCCCGCTTCGATGCGGTGGCCTTCATAAAACAGTTCGGTGCAGCGCTGGCCCTGGGGATCGACGGCGCACACCAGGGCGGGCCGGTAATCGCCCCGTCCCTCCGTGGGGCAGGCGTAAGGCAGCGTCTGACGCAGCGAATCAAAGGACGCGCCCTCCCGCTGATTGATCCAGTGCAGGCAGGCGGCGGGGTCATCCAGCGGCGCGCCCAGATAGGCCGTCAGCAGTTCCAGGGCCCCTTCCTCGTCGGGCCGCAAAGACAGCACCAGGGAAACGCCTGCATTGCGCAGGTGAAACAGCCTGCGGGCAGCGTCAAATGCAATCATGGCAATCCTCTCCATCTTCGTTCGTTCCGGGAATTTGTGTTCATTATATCCGCTTCCGCCGTTTTTTTCAACTGTCGGGCGACGCATATGCAGGGCTCACGCATGAATGAGAAATTAGGATTTGATGAGGGGCGTGTTGGGGGCTCTCCGCCCCCAAACCCCTGACCAAAGGTCTTCGACCTCTGGACACCATTAGGCGAAAAACTTGGTTGGAAAAACGGACAACTTCCGTCTGCTGCGCTGGGATTTACGAAAGGTTGAAGCATCTGGCCCACAGAAAGCCGGGAAAATCCTTAGGGGAAAGCTCGCTTTCCCCTAAAGGATTTATTCCCCGGCTTTCCCCGGATGCCTTGCATCCGGGTTGGCGGCTAACAGCCGCCGGGCCAGAAGCGCAAAGCCGTCAAGCCGGGCCGTTTTTTCCAAGCAGCAGCGGGAAGCTGTTTGCTTGCGGCGGTAAGCTTATTCCGCAAGTGTGGGGTCCAGGGGATTCAATCCCCTGGTGGGGTGCGGGGCAAAGCCCCGCAGGTTTCTCCCCGTCAAATCCAATTTTGTAATTCATGCGTAAGCCCTGGAC
>CACWWM010000040.1 GCA_902764565.1 uncultured Eubacteriales bacterium | reverse complement strand
AATCATGGGCATGGTCAACACCTCCTATTTGATGCGACACCATTATAGCACAATTATGCTACGCCGTAAAGCGGTTGAGAGAAAGAAAAAAGAAGGAAGATACGCCTTTTATGGCTTTCTTGAAAGGGGGTCTGGGGGAAACCATTCTTTGGCCTCCAAAGAATGGTTTCCCCCAGAAAAATCCATCCTTACGCCGTTTCGATGCTGTTGGCCTTTTGCAGCTTCAGGAGCTCCACGGCGTCCTGGCGCATTTTGTACTTCAAAATTTTGCCCGCCGCGTTGGTGGGGAAGGCGTCCACGAACTGCACGTACCGGGGGGTCTTGTGCCGGGCCATATGGTCGCGCACAAATTGCTTTAATTCTTCCTCGGTCATGGTTTGTCCTTCTTTCAGGATCACCACGGCCATGATTTCCTCGCCGTACTGCTCGTCGGGCACGCCGATCACCTGCACGTCGGAAACCTTGGGATGGGTGTAGATGAATTCCTCGATCTCCTTGGGGTAGATGTTTTCGCCGCCGCGGATGATCATGTCTTTCAGACGGCCCGTAATGCGGTAATTGCCCTCGGGGGTGCGGCAGGCCAGGTCGCCGGTGTGCAGCCAGCCGTCCTTGTCGATGGCCTCCTGGGTGGCGCGGGGCATTTTGTAATAGCCCTTCATGATGTTGTAGCCCCGGGCCACGAACTCGCCGGTCACGTTGTCGGGCAGGTCGGCCCCGGTTTCGGGATCGACGATCTTGCACTCGATTTCCGGCATGGCCCGGCCTACGGTGGTCACGCGCACTTCCAGGGGATCGTCGGTGGAACTCATGGTGCAGCCGGGGCTGGCCTCGGTCTGGCCGTACACGATGGTGATTTCCGTCATGTGCATCTTATCCACCACGTCCCGCATGACCGAAATGGGACAGGGAGAACCGGCCATGATGCCGGTGCGCATGTGGGAAAAGTCCGTTTTCGGGAAATCGGGGTGCTCAAGCAAGGCGATGAACATGGTGGGCACGCCGTGGAAAGCGGTGATCTTTTCCTGATGGATGCAGGCCAGGGCGGGCTTGGGGGAGAAGTAGGGGAGGGGAAAGAGGCTCGTTCCATGGGTCATGCTGGCGGTCATAGCAAGCACCATGCCGAAGCAGTGGAACATGGGCACCTGGATCATCATGCGGTCGGCGGTGGAAAGATCCATGCGGTCGCCGATGCACTTGCCGTCGTTGACGATGTTCCGGTGGGTGAGCATCACGCCCTTGGGGAAGCCGGTGGTGCCGGAGGTGTACTGCATGTTGCACACGTCGTCCGGCTGCACCTGGGCGGTGCGCTGGAGCAGGGCTTCCTTGGGGGTCTTGCGGGCGTAGGTCAGAAATTCCTCCCACGCCAGGCAGCCCTTCATGGAAAAGCCCACGGTGACGATGTTGCGCAGGAAGGGCAGGCGCTTGATGTGCAGGGGCTGGCCGGGTACGGAATCGGTCAGCTCGGGGCACAGCTCCTTGATGATGCCCGCGTAGTCGCTGTCCCGCCAGCCCTCCACCAACACCAGGGTGTGGGTGTCGCTCTGGCGCAGCAAGTATTCCGCTTCGTGGATTTTATAGGCGGTGTTCACCGTGACCAGCACCGCGCCGATTTTCGTCGCGGCCCAGAAGGTCAGATACCATTGGGGCACGTTGGTGGCCCATACGGCCACCTTGGCTCCCCGGCGCACGCCCATGGCCATGAGGGCGCGGGCGCATTCGTCCACGTCGTCCCGGAACTGGGAATAGGTGCGGGTATAATCCAGGGTGGTGTAGCGGAAAGCATACTGATCGGGGAATTCTTCCACCACCCGATCCAGCACCTTGGGGAAGGTTTCTTCGATCAGCACGTCCTTTTTCCAGATATATTTGCCGGTGTGCCGTTTGTTGTCGTACAGCTTGTGGCGCAGGCGGCGGGGGTCCTTGCCGATGGAGCGGGCCAGGGCCGCGTAATGGGACAGCACCACGTCCGCGTCGCCCAAAGCGCCCTCGCCGGGCTGCCAGTCGAAGGAGAAAAAGCCGTCGAAGCTGATGGAGCGCAGGGCGGCGAACACGTCCTTTAAGGGCAGATTGCCTTCGCCCAGCAGCTTTTTCTGCACCCGGCCGTTTTCGATCACGCCGTCGCACAGGTACACGTGGCGGATGTACGCGCCCAAATCGGTGACGATTTCCTCCGGGGATTTTTTCGTGGCGGCGGAGGGTACGTCCCAGGCGGCCAGCAGATAATCGGAAGCGAAGCCGTCCAGCAGGTTCTTCAAAACGCCCGTGTCGGCATACGTGCCTGTAGAGGGGATCAGCAGGGGCACCCCCGCCCGTTCCGCGATGGGCAGCAGGGGGGCCAGCATGTCTGCCGCGTCCTCGGGGGCCGCTTTGAGGGGCAGCACCACATGAGGGGCCCGCAGGTCGTGGGCCAGGGCGATGAGGGAAAGCGCCTCGTCCGCAGTCCAGCCGTCCCCGGCGGTCAGGGCGGCGATGGATAAGGATTGCTCGTTTAAGCCGCGCACCGTTTCATGCAGCCGGGCGGGGGACAGGGGCGCGCCGGCGCGGTCGAATACATCCAGGCTCCCGGCGGAAAGCTCCAGCCCGTCATAGCGCATTTCCTTGGCAAGGTTCACGCATTCGTCCAGGGAAAACGGCCAGCCGTGTGTGGAAAAGCTCAGCTTCATACGGTTTTCTCCTCGTAAGCGATTTTATTCAGCGCGTTCAGGTAGGCCCGGATGGCCGCGCCGATGATGTCGGAGGAAATGCCCTTGCCCGCGTACACCTTGCCGCCGTGGCGCAGCTTCACCAGGGCGTCGCCCATGGCCTCCCGATTCTGGGTGACGGCGGCGATCTGGAAATCGTCCATTTCAAAGTGGCGGCCGATGATCTGCTCGATGGCGCGGAAGGCGGCGTCGATGGGGCCGTCCCCGGCGCAGAGGCCGGTGAGAGCTTCGCCCCGCTTGTCCAGCGTCACGTGGGCGGAGGGGGTGATGGTGTTGCCGCTGTTCACTAAATAATTTTTCAGCCGATAGGTGGGGGGCACCTGCCGCACGGCGGCCAGCACGATGGCTTCCAGCTCCGCCCGGCTGAGGGCCCGGCCCCGGCTTTCCCGTTCCACCGCTTCCTGGGCGTGGCTCATATCGTCCTCGTCCAGATCGTAGCCCAAATCCCGGATGGCCTTCACCAGCGCTTCCCCGGTGGCTTCGGCGGACAGCCCCGTGCTCTTGGGGGCGGTACCGGCGGGGATCACCCGGCCCGGCGCGGCGGTGAGCAGGGCTTCCAGCTCGCCCGCCGTGCGGTCCACCCGGGTAATATCCAGGGTGCTTTCCAGGGCAAGATCCGCGCCCCGGGCCCGCAGCAGCCGGGCCATACCGGCGGCGGAAAGGGAGGTTTCGTCGTTATACGCGGTTTTGATTTCGTCGGCGCCGGCCTGCAATGCGGCGGCGGCACAGGAAATGGCCATGCCCAATTCGTTGCCGCAGCGCACGGAGATGACGGTGTCCGCCCCTGCCGCTTCCCTTGCGGCCTTCACCAGGGCGGCGATTTCCTCCGGCAGGGACAGCCCGGCGGCGTCCTCTAAGGTCACGCGGCCCGCGCCTGCGTTCAGCGCCGCCTTGATGGCCTCGATGGCGTAGGGCAGCTCGGCCCGGGTGATGTCGCCGCAGACGAACTCCACGTCCCCGCACAGCTTTTTGGCGGCGGCCACCAGTTCTCCGATGCGTTCCAGGGCCTTGGGGGGCTTCAGATGGCAAATGTATTCCAGTTGGGCGGCGGTGAGGGGCATGTTCACGATCAGCCTGGGCTGCGCCGCGCCTTTTACTGCGTCCCAGGCCCGGGCCACGCTGTCCGCGGTCAAGCCGGTCTGCACGGCCAGCGCGCCGCGCTTTACCGTGCCGCACAGGGAACGCATCAGCAGCATGTCGGCCTCCTGATCGGTAAGCCGGGGCATTTCCACGGCGTTCAGGCCCAGGTGATCCAGCTTCCGGGCAGCTTCCAGCTTCTGCCGGAATCCGGCGGAACGGGCGGCGGGGGTCAGCAGCGTTTGATCGGAAAAGCTGATGGAGCGCATAAGGTGTTTCCTCCTTCAAGTGAGAGATAAGCGTTGAGAGTTGGGAGTTGGGAGTTGAGAGTTGGGAGCTAAGAGTACAGATTGAATAGTGAATTGAAAGAGCGATGGATGCGCAAGTTAAAGAGACAAACTGCATCTCAACTCTCCGCTCTCAACTCTCCACTCTCAACACTGAAAAAGTCCCCGAAGCGCATCTGCGCCTCAGGGACGATAAAGCAATCTTTACCGCGGTACCACCCTTGTTGCCGCTTGTCAATCGGCCTGCTCGTGGGACTCCTTTAAGTCCTGCGCCGTGATAACGGGGCGATCCGGAGCGCCTTACTGCATTTTTCAGGCGTTCAGCTCGGGAGCGAGACCGCGCTTTCCCCGCGTCATTGGCTTGCACCATCCGCCAACTCTCTGCATCCGCCGCAGGAAAGGCTTAACTCCGTCAAAGCGATTAAGAACATTTTATCCGGTTTGCGGCTTTTGTCAAGACCGGGAAGCGGAAAAACGAATGTTTTTTTCCTGTCTTTGAAAAACAATCGTTTTTTATTCCACAGCGATCAGGTAATAGTACAGGGGCTGGCCGCCGGCGTGCACTTCCACGTCGCAGTCCGGGCACAGCTCGCCGATTTCTTCGGCCAGGGCCTGGGCGTCTTCTTCCTTCGTGTCCGCGCCGTAGTACACGGTGATCAGGCCGTCGTCCTCGGTGACGATGGCTTTCACCAGTTCGATAGCCACGTCGTGGACGTTATCGGCCTTGTAGGCCACCTTGCCGTTATGCAGGCCGATGATGTCGCCCTCGTTGATGTGCATGTCTTCAAATTCGCTGGCGCGCACGGCGTAGGTGATGGTGCCGGTGCGCACCCGCTGGGCGGCTTCTTCCATGCGGGCGGCGTTTTCCTCGGCGGACAGGTCGGGTTGGAAAGCCACCGCCGCCGCGATGCCCATGGCCACGTTCTTGGTGGGAATCACGATCACGTTCTTTTCGCTGATTTCCGCCGCCTGATTGGCCGCTAAGATCACGTTGCCGTTGTTGGGGAACACGAAAACCGTTTCGGCGTTTACGGATTCGATGGCCTTGTGCAGATCGTCGATGGAGGGGTTCATGGTCTGCCCGCCCTCCACGATCACGTCCACCTGCAGATCCTTCAGGATGCTGGAGAAGCCTTCGCCCAGGGAAACGCTCACCATGCCGTAGGGCTTGGGGGGCTCGGAGGCGTGGGCCGCGGCCTCGGCTTCTTCCTTGGCGCGGCGCGTCTGCAGCAGGTTCACGATCTCCACCCCGTCCAGCTCGCCCAGCTCCGTGCCGTATTGCAGCACGCGGCCGGGGTCGGCGGTGTGGATGTGGATCTTGTAGCCGGTTTCATCCTTTTCCAGAAGCACCATATCGCCGATGCGGTTCAGGCGGCGGCGGAAATGGTCGATTTCGCTTTCCGGCACGGTGTCCGGCACACGGATCAAATGCATGCCCACATGATAGGCGAACTTGATTTCTTCCAGGGCGTCGTGATCGTCCACAAATTCGGACGCTTTGGCGGCGTCCTCCTGGGGGGCGATGGAATCGATGCTTTCGCCCCGCAGCACGGCGGCGTAGCCGGTATAGATCAAAAGCAGGCCGTAGCCGCCGGCGTCCACCACGCCCGCCTGCTTGAGTACGGGCAGCATTTCCGGCGTGCGCTTCAAAATAGCGTCGCCGCTTTGCAGGATCACGGTAAACAGCGCGTCAAAGTCGTCGGGGGCCAATTGGGCCTGGCGCACCGCGTCCTCCGCGATGGTGCGGGCCACGGTAAGGATGGTGCCCTCCTTGGGCTTCATCACCGCTTTATAGGCCGTTTCCGCACCCTTTTGCAGGGCGGCGGCAAAGTCCACCGGCGTGATTTTTTCAACGCCCTTCAAGGCCTTGGCAAAGCCGCGGTAAAGCTGGCTGGTGATTACGCCGCTGTTGCCGCGGGCGCCGCGCAGCGCGCCCTTGGAAAGCGCTTCCGCCGCTTCGCCCGCGCTGGCAAATTCCTTGCTGTTGATTTCCCGGGTGGCGCTGGCCATGGTCAGGGACATATTGGTGCCCGTATCGCCGTCCGGCACGGGGAACACGTTCAGCGCGTCCACCGCTTCCCGGTTTTTTTCCAATAAAGCCGCGCCTGCGAGCACCATTTCCCGCAGCAGCAGCCCGTCGATCGATTGTACCTGTATCAAGGGTTTCCCTCCGTTCACACGTGGACAATATCAGATGCGGATGCCTTCCACGGAAATGTTGACGGAGCGAACCTTAACCCCCGTCATGCTTTCGAGCTTGTAGCGAACGACCTCAACGATGGTTTTGCACACTTCGGCCACGGAAATGCCGTATTCCACCACGATGAACAGATCCACGTCCAGTTCATCGTCCACCATGCGCACCTGCACGCCCTTGCTCAGGTTTTCGCGGCCCAGCCATTCCACCAGGCCGTCCTTGGCGCGCTTGGAGGACATGGCCACGATGCCGTAGCACTCCAGCGCCGCATAACCAACGATCTTGAGCATCACGTCTTCCGCGATATAGATGGTGCCCATCTCGTTTTTGATTTTGCATTCCATGATTACGAACCTCCTTAAAGCCGGTTCTGACCCAGAGGGATACTCTGAATCAATTTATAGTATACTGTATTTTGGCCGGGGATGCAAGGGCTGAATCGGAATTGAAAGGAAATTTCAAGCAAAAAGCCCCGCCAAACGGCGTAGCTTACGACATTCAGCAATTCCCGGGATGCATCGAAGGGCCCGCAGGTCCTTCGATTTTCATTCCGCAGGCGGCGGCGTGTACGTCGCCGAGGAGCAAATGAAATTTGCTTCCTCTATCAATTTCTGGCCGCAAAATGTGCGGTTTCGGCCTATCAGGCCGGAACCGCCATTTTGCAAGAAATTGATGCATCGAAGGAAATCGGAATCTTGTTTCCGATTTCCTTCGCATGGTGGCGAAAATACTTTTTCGACACCATGAAAAAGCCCCGCCAAACGGCGGGGTTTTGCGGGAATCGACGTTTCAGAGGGGGGAGAAAGCGTCCTTGCCCAAGCCGCAGATGGGGCAAATCCAATCGTCGGGAATGTCTTCCCATTTGGTGCCGGGAGCGATGCCGCCTTCGGGATCGCCCGCTTCGGGATCATAGATGTAACCGCAGGGGCACTCGTATTTTCCCATGCTGTTTCCTCCTTGTGCGGAGGGCACGCCCTCCATATTCTGGTAATATTATAGCCGAATCGTGCAAAAAATGCAAGGGAAAATATTCATTCCTCCGGATACCACACGGACGTTTCGGCGGCGCTTCCGGCGTCCTCCGCCGCATGCTGACGCAGAAAGAACGCCTGCATATCGGGGTTTTCTTTTTTGAGGGCCAAAATGGCTTCCCGGCTCAGGGCCTGGCCGTCGCCCTGGCAGGCGTAGCAGCGGTACAGGCATTGGGGGCAGATGCAGCAATTGTCCCGTTCCGAATGGATCATATAGCTTTCGATTTCCTCGCAGCGCGGACAGCCGCAGCGCATAGGATCACCGCCCTTTCTTTTTTCCGGCCCATTGTAGCACAGGCGGGGAAAAAATACAACTTAGCCGCAAATCAGCGCTTTCACTTCGCGCAGGGTGGGCGGATACAGGGGCAGGGGAAAGCGGGAAATGGCGATGGCGGAGCAGGCGGAGGCAAAGCGCACGGTTTCCGCGTCGGTCATGCCGTGGAGCAGGGCGTAAACGCATCCGGCCTTGAAGGTATCGCCCGCGCCCAGGGTGCTTTTGACCTCCACCCGGAAGGGGCGCATGCGGCGGGTGGGTTCGCCCTGCCTTCCATACAGCATTTCTCCGCCGCCCTGGGTGAGGATGACGAGGCCCTCCGCCGTTTCCTTCAATTGCTCCATGACGGCTTCCGGCGTCATGCCGGGATAGTGCTGGGACGTGCATTCTTTCGATACCACGTTGACGGCGGCGTGCTTGTGCAGGAAGGAAGTATGGGGGCTGTCGATGGTCACGTAGGGGACGCCGTGTTTCAGGCAGATTTTTGCCGCAAGCAGGGATTCGTCCCGGAAAAACGGGTCGATGGCCGCCGCTTTGCAGCCGGCGACATCCGTTTCCTTCGGCACGCTCCACCACCTGTGCCCGGTGGAAAAAAGCGCCTGGAATTGGCCCATGGGGGAGCGCGCCAGCCCGGCGATCACCACATAGTCCATCACGCCCGGGTCGTCCGGCCAAAGGCGCAGGGGTGATAAATCCACCTGTTTTTCGGCATAGAAGGCTTGCAGCATGGGGGCCACCGCCGTGCCGATCCAGGTGCCGTCCATCCGCACGGATACGCCCAGGGAGTCCAGCACCGTGGCGGCGGTGCCCGTTTCGCCGCCGGGCAGGAAATACTGCGCCCCGATTTCGGCGTACTCGTCCGGCTGCAAAAAGCCGCCTTTCAGCAAAAAGGAATGGGTGCCCAGCACCTGACCGAACAGATAAACCTCCGCGGCCCGTTTCATGGTATTTCTCCCTCGCTTTTATTAAAGAACAAATGTTATTTAACAAATGCTATTATATGCGCTTTCCGCTTTACTGTCAATAAAAAAACGATCCCTTAGAGATATACTCCACAGGATCGAAGGAATCCGTTTCAAAGAAAGCCAATAGTCTGCAAATTGTGTGTCCTTAACAAACCCTTTTATTATCGCTTTTCTCGGAAGGGGCCTGGGGAAACCGCTCTTTGGGCACCAAAGAGCGGTTTCCCCAGAAATAACTAAAGCGTGACGCCGCTTTTGAAAATGGCGATTTCCCGATAGCCGTGCTGTTCGGCCTTGGTTTCCTTGCCGCTGGCGGTTTCCAGCACCAGCTGGAACAGCTGCCGGGCGGCTTCCTCCATGGAAACGCCCTGCAAAAGCTGACCGGCGTTAAAGTCGATCCAGCCCTGCTTCTTCTGGGCCAGGGCGGCGTTGGTGGCCACCTTCATGGTGGGGGCGGGGCCGCCCAAGGGGGTGCCGCGGCCGGTGGTGAACAGGATCATCTGCGCGCCGGAAGCGGTCAGGGACGTGACGGCGCAGATATCGTTGCCGGGGCCCCAGACCAGATTCAGGCCGGGGCGGGCGACAAGCTGGGTGTATTGCAGCACGTCCTGCACTTCCCCAAGGCCGCCCTTCTGGGTGCAGCCCAGGGATTTTTCTTCCAGGGTGGTGATGCCGCCCGCCTTGTTGCCGGGGGAGGGGTTCTCGTACACCGGCATGTGATTGTCCTGATAGTACTTTTTGAAGCCGTTCACCAGATCGCAGGTCTTTTGGAACACTTCTTCATTCCTGCACCGGGCCATGAGCAGCTCTTCCGCGCCGAACATTTCCGGCACTTCGGTGAGCAGGGCCGTGCCGCCCGCCGCGCAGATGCCGTCGCTGACCGCGCCCAAAAGGGGATTGGCGGTGATGCCGGAAAAACCGTCGCTGCCGCCGCATTTTAAGCCGATCACCAGTTTGGAAACGGGCTGTTCCGTCCGCTTGTCGTTTTTCAATTCTTCCTGCAATTGCCGAATCAGTTCCAGCGCGTCGGCTTCCTCGTCCTCGTGCTCCTGGCACACCAGGAATTTCACCCGTTTTTCGTTGACGGGGCCCAAATGCTCCTTGAAAGCGTCCAAGGTGTTGTTTTCGCAGCCGAGGGACAGCACCAGCACGCCCCCCGCGTTGGGGTGGCGCACCAGGGCGCAGAGCAGCTCCCGGGTGCGGGCGTGGTCGTCGCCCAGCTGGCTGCACCCGTAGGGATGGGGGAAGGTGTACACCGGGGCGGGGCCCAGCTTGCTGCCCGCTTCCGCGATGCGCTGAGCGGTGTGGTTCACGCAGCCCACCAGTGGCAGAATCCAGATTTCATTCCGGATGCCCACCTGACCGTCTTCCCGTTCGTAGCCCATAAAGGCGCCGGTAAAGGGCGCGGCGCGGTGAATGGGCTGGGGCTCGTAGGTGTAGTTCTTTTCGCCGCTCAGGGCCGTTTTCAGGTTGTGGGAATGAATCCATTCCCCTTCCTTGATGTCGCTTTGGGCGGTGCCGATGGGGCAGCCGTACTTGATCACCTTTTCGCCCTTGGCGATCGGCCGCAGGGCGATTTTGTGCCCGGCGGGAATGCCCTCCCGGGGGGTGATCAGCACGCCTACGTTATCCAATTCGTGGAG
>CACWWM010000039.1 GCA_902764565.1 uncultured Eubacteriales bacterium | reverse complement strand
TCGGCTAAAATGACGGCGTTGGGGTTGGCCTGCTTCACCCGGCGGCGGAACGCCTGCCAGAACAGGTGGTTGAAATCCGGGCTGTGGCCCAGATCGGCCCCCACGTCCAGCCGCCAGCCGTCGATGGAATAGGGCGGAGAAGCCCAGGCTTCCGCCACCCGAAGGATTTCCTCGCACAGCTCGCTGGAGCCCTCATAGTTCAGCTTGGGCAGCGTATCCACGCCCCACCAGGCTTCGTAATCCTTGGGGCCGGAAAAGCGGAAATAGTTCCGGTAGGGGCTGCTTTCGTCGCCGTAAGCTCCCGGCAGATACGCGCCGGACTGCTTATAAATGCCTTCCCTGTCCATCCACCGGTTGAAGGAACCGCAGTGGTTGAATACGCCGTCCAGAATGATCTTCATGCCCCGGCGGTGGACTTCCTGGCAGAACCGGGCGAAAAAGGCGTTGCTGCCCTTGAGGTTCATGATGCTGGTGGTGCGCAGCACGTATTGGGCGGCGGCGGTGTTTTTCCGTTCGTTCTTTTTCAGGGTCGTTTCCTTATCCTGAATCACCACGGTGAGATGGGGATCGATATGGCTGTAATCCTGGGTATCGTATTTGTGGCTGGAGGGAGAAACGAAAATGGGATTGAAGTAGAGCACCTCCACCCCCAGCTCCTGCAAATAATCCAGTTTGTCCATCACGCCCTGCAAATCGCCGCCGTAAAACACCCGATAGTCCCCGACCTGGGGCAGCTCATGCCAGCTGGCGGCGTGGCGCACGTAATCCCCGGAGTAAAAATACTCCCTGCTGCGCACGTCGGTGCGGGGATTGCCGTTGCGGAACCGATCCGGGAAAATCTGATACTGCACCGCGCCCTTGGCCCATTCCGGCACGTGGAAGCCGGGAATGATGTGGAAGGAATGGGCGGGATCGGGGAAGGGCACGGAATCGGTCAGGGTGGCCCCCGTGCGCAGATAATGGATATACTTGCCCTTCCAGGCGATCAGAAAAGCATAATAAACGGCGGAGGCGTCCTTCACGGTATATTCCGTTTCATACCAGTCGAACACATCGTCCGTTTTGATCCGCTGCATATTCGACACCCGGGTGGGCATGCCGGTTAAAAAAGTCACCTGCGCGCCGGCGTTTTTCATGATGCGGAGGCGAATGGATACCGTATCCCCCACATCGGGCTCCGCGGGCGTGCGGAAAAGGGGCGTTTCATCGCTGAATATCGAAGCAAATAACTGTTTTTCTTCCTGAGCGGAATTAGGCATTGTTTCCTACTCCTTAAATCCAGATTTGATTTCGGTCTTTCTGTGGAACGATGGGATTTCATGCAGGCTTGCATACCTACGCATTGTTATTTTACAAAACAAACCGCAACAAAACCGCAACACTCAGAGCGCTCCAAGGGGCGTTTTCCGCTTTGATTGCAAAAAAAATTGCATTTTCGCTCGTGCGCATTGCAAATTTGTGCCGTTTGCGGTAAAATAAATATAGGATAATTCATACCCATCCATTCATCAAGGAGGAAAGAACATGAAAAAAATCTTGAGCTTGATCCTTGCGCTGTCCCTGCTGCTGGGCTGCGCCGCCTTCGCGGAAGAAGCGCCCCAGCTGGATAAAGACCTGGTGATCCTGTACACCAGCGACGTGCACTGCGGTATCGACCAGGGCTGGGGCTACGCCGGCCTGTACGCCGTGAAGCAGAGCCTGTCCAAGGACAACTACGTGCTGCTGGTGGACGACGGCGACGCCATCCAGGGCGAACCCATCGGCACCATGACCACCGGCGAAGCCATCATCGACATCATGAACGCCGTAGGATACGATCTCGCCATCCCCGGCAACCATGAATACGACTACGGCATGGCCCGCTTCCTGGAGCTGACCGAAAAGGCCAATTTCCCCTACCTGAGCTGCAACTTCAACAAGGAAGGCGAGCTGCTCTTCGCCCCCTACGCCATCAAAGAATTGAGCGGCGTGAAGATCGCTTTCGTGGGCGTGACCACTCCCACCACCCCCCGTTCCTCCACCCCCAAGTACTTCATGAATGAAAACGGCGAATACATTTACACCTTCATGCAGGACACCACCGGCGAAGCCCTGTATGCCGCCGTGCAGAAGGCCGCGGACGACGCCCGTGCCGAGGGAGCCAATTATGTGATCGTCATGGCCCATTTGGGCGACGAAGAGGAATGCCGCCCCTGGCGGTATGCCGACCTGATCGCCAACACCACCGGCATTGACGCCCTGCTGGACGGCCACAGCCACGATACCGAGCAGGTGATCATGAAGAACAAGGATGGCCAGGACGTGGTCCGCACCGCCTGCGGCACCAAGCTGGCCAACATCGGCGCCCTGACCATCACCAAAGACGGCAAGATTTCCTCCAAGCTTTATTCCTGGAACCAGGATATCGCCGCGCCCGCGCTGCTGGGCCTGGATAACGCGGCCAGCGAAGCGGTGGCCGCCGCTTCCAACGTGCTGAGCGAAAAGCTCAAGACGGTCGTGGCTTCCACCACCGTGGATCTGATCATCAACGATCCCTATACCACCACCGCCGACGGCAAGCCCGTGCGCATCATCCGCAACACCGAAACCAACTTAGGCGACCTGTGCGCCGACGCTTATCTGGATCAGTCCGGCGACGCCGACATCGCGCTGGTCAACGGCGGCGGCATCCGCGTTTCCATCAACAAGGGCGATATCACCCTGAACGACATCCTGAAGGTGCATCCCTTCGGCAACAGCCTCACCGAAATCGAGGCCACCGGCCAGCAGGTGCTGGACGCCCTGGAATGGAGCGTCCATGCCATGCCCGACCAGTTTGGCGGCTTCGACCATGTGGCGGGCCTCACCTTTGAAGTGGATCCCACCATCCCCACCCCCTGCGTTCAGGACGAAAACGGCATGTTCGCTAAAGTGGACGATACCATGACCCGCCGCGTGCGCAACGTGCTGGTGGCTGGCGAACCCATCGACCCCGCTAAGACCTACAAGGTCGTATCCCATGATTACCAGCTCCTCGACGCGGGCGACGGCTACACCATGTTCAAGGGCTGCCCCGTGCTGCAGGAAGCCGTGAAGCTGGACAACCAGGTGCTGATCGATTACATCACCGGCACCCTGGGCGGCGTTGTGGGCGAAGGCTATGAGAATCCCTATGGCCAAGGCCGCATCGTTTCAGTGAACGCTGAATAATCTCCCATACGCGCCCCTTTGAAGGGCGCTCACCCAAATGGACGCTGGCATCGTTTCGGTACCAGCGTCCTTTATTAAAACTTTTATCATCGGTTCGTATATGTGTTGCGGTTTTGTTGCGCTTTTTGTGTATAATGGAATAAACAAAGCCGTCGCATCCTGTTCAACGCGGCTGAAATATAAGCAGGTTCCTTTTCCTGCACAATATAAGGAGGAATTACTGATGATGAAAAGGCTTCTTTCTCTGGCGCTGGCCGCCATCCTGCTGACGGCGCTCATCCCCACCTTTGCCGTGGCCGACGTGGGCGGCTGGACCATGTACGTCTATACGGAAGACGGCGGCACCCTGAACGTGCGCAGCTCCCCCAAAACGGGAGATAACCAGGTGGGCAAGCTGGATTACGGCGAGTCTGTGTGGGTATATTCCATCAGCTCCAACGGCTGGGCCAGCATCCAATGGCAAAGCCATTACGGCGAGTTCATCACCTGCTACGTCATGAGCCGCTATCTTGTGAACTACAAGCCCGGCCCCAAGCCCACCAAAGCGCCCTCTCCCACCGCCGCGCCTTCCGCTGATTCCGACAAAATCATTGCCGATATGAACCGGGAATTTTCCGCCGCCAAAAAGGTTGCTCCCTATACGGTGGTGGCCCGTCCCGCCCGCGCTTCCGGCTGGGTGAACCTGCGCTGGGCGCCCTCCACCAGCATGGAAGTCATCTCCAAATGCACCCAGGGCAAGCGCCTGACCGTGCTGGCCGAGCTGAAAAAGTGGTATCAGGTGCAGGACCCCGACACCGGCCTGATCGGCTTCATCAGCACCCAATACGTCAGCCGCGTTTACTGATTGCCTTTGCAATCCAAGCTTGAAAGGAGTTCATGTACATGATGAAGAAATTCTTTGCGATCCTGCTGTGCCTTTCCATGCTGACAAGCTGCGCTGCCCTGGCCGAAACGGGAAAGGCTTCCATGGGCGTTATCGACGTGAACGGCGCTTTTGAACTCAAGTGCGCTCTGCCGGATGGCTATGCCCTGGAGGTGATGTACAGCGACTTTACCACCTGCATCGCTATGGTCAAGCCCGAAGATCCGGGCAAGCCCACCCTGCTGATTTCCGTCGCTTTCAACGAAATCTATTCCGAAATCGAACGGCTGAACGATATGGATGAAGACGCGCTGAAAAGGGTGGAGGACAGCTTCCGGGCGGAAGAATCCGTGGACATCAACTACATGGAAACCGCTTACGGCACCAAGCTGATGGTGGTCAAAGAGCTTCAGGACGGCCCGGACTATGTGGACTTCTACACCGTTTATAAGGGCTATGAAGTGGAGCTGATCCTGACCCATGCCCAGTACGACGCCGAAACCGGCATGATCCTGGATACGCCCCCCATTACGGATGCGGAAATCCAGATGGCCGTGCAGTTCCTCAGCGATATGGATTTTGTGGGGGCGTAAGCTTCGCACAGCCAAAAATGATCCGTCCGGCGGCTTTCAGCCGCCGGATTTTTGCATAAAAAACAGCCGGTCATCCAAATTGGACCGACTGTTTTCCGTCAGCGATTGCGGTTATTCGGCTGTTGCTTCCTCGTGGCCTCTGTATACCACGCACAGCATGGTCAGATCGTCAAACTGCTCCGCTTGCTGTACAAAACCGTCCACGGACCGGCGAACGCCCTTCAGCACGCCCTGGGGCGTTTCGTTCTTCACGGCGTTGAGGGCTTCCAGCATCCGTTCCTTGCCGAACAGCTTCTCTTCGGCGTTGGTCGCCTCGGGCACGCCGTCCGTATACAGGAACAGCTTGTCCCCGGCGTTCAGGGTGAATTCATACTCCTTGTATTTCATTCCTTCTATGCCGCCGATGGCTAAGCCGTGGGGATCGTCGATCAGTTCAAAGTCTCCGCCCGCATGCATCACGGCCGGGCGTTCGTGGCCCGCGTTGGCGGCCACCACCTTCCCGGTAATCATATCCAGGATGCCAAGCCACACCGTTACGAACAAGCCTTCCCGGTTGTTGGCGCAGATGGCGTTGTTGGCGTCCGTCAGCACCTTGGCGGGGGATTTCCCCAGCAGGGTGTTGTTGGCGATGATGATTTTGGACGCCATCATGAACAGCGCGGCGGGCACGCCCTTGCCGGATACGTCCGCCATGACCAGAGCCAGATGATCCTCGTCCACCAGGAAGAAATCGTAGAAGTCGCCGCCCACTTCCTTGGCCGGGTCCATGGAGGCGAAAATATCAAATTCTGGGCGCTCCGGGAAAGCGGGATAGATGCTGGGCAGCATATCGGCCTGAATGCTGGAAGCCATGGAAAGCTCCGTTTCGATCCGGGAGCTTTCCACCTGCTGCTTTTCATAGGCCGCATTCTGATTCTGC
Source organism: uncultured Eubacteriales bacterium (assembly GCA_902764565.1). Lineage (GTDB taxonomy): Bacteria > Bacillota > Clostridia > Christensenellales > Aristaeellaceae > RUG563. The sequence continues at coordinate 9,544 of CACWWM010000039.1, read as the reverse complement.
ACGATGACGGAAAACATATACACCGCCGCGCCCACGGTGGCGAAAATGATCAGCTGAACCCCGTACAAAGCGCTTTGAATCACGATGGCCGCGATGGGCGCGATCATATACACCCAGAACGCCGATTTCACCCGGCGGTCCACGTCCTTGCAGCAGCGAAGCAGCACCACCACGTCGATCAAAAGCATCGCCAGCGGGCACACGTTGGAAAGCACATACAGCGGAGCGCGCTGGTATACGTTGCTCTCGTCAAAAGAATAGATCATTCCGGTGCACCAGCCCACGATCAGCAGCGCGGTATGCAGGATCAGCAGCGCGCCCAAAACGATGAGAACCGGTTTGGCGTTTTTCAGCTTCGCCACGGCCATCACCAGCAAAGAAATCATGTGCGCCATGCAGCCCGCCGCCAGCATTTCCAAAAAGGTGACGATGTACAGCGCCGTCCGCACCCCCGTCCCGGGCAGGCCGTCCATGAGCTGCCGGGCCAAATGGGCGGAAATATAGACGATAATCAGCAGGAAAAAGAATTGAAAATAGCGCCGTACTTCCTTCCGCAGGTGCACGGAAGACGTGATCTGCATAAAGCACAGGCCGCACACGCCCACGCCCGCCGCGATAAACAGCATGTTGATCAGGTTCACCGGGGTTACGCTGAAAATCACTTTTGTTTTCCTCCTATCGTTGCATGGATGTGTAAATTCACGGCCGTTTGATCCGCTTTCTGCCCGGAGCGATGGCCCGCTGGGGGCAGACCAGCATGCACAGGTGACAGCCCACGCATTTTTTGCCGTTCAGCACCGGACGGCGTTTTTCGTCCAGGCGGATGGCCTGGTGTCCCCCATCCGCGCAGGAAATGGCGCAGCGGCCGCAGCCGATGCAGCGTTCCCGGATGAATTGGGGAAAGATCACGGTGTCCCGTTCCAGCGTGTCGGTGCTGGCGCTCAGGGAATCCAGGCCCAGGCCCACGGCCTCCTTCACGCTGGAAAAGCCTTTTTCGGCCAGATACAGGTTCAGGCCCGCTTTCAGGTCGTCGATGATGCGGTAGCCGTACTGCATCACCGCGGTGGTGACCTGGACGGTGCCGCCGCCCAGCAGAATAAATTCCAGGGCGTCCATCCACGTTTCCACGCCGCCCATGGCGGAAAGGTGCAGCCCCTGCAAATGGGGGTTCTGCCCCAGCTCGGCCACGAAGCGCAGGGCGATAGGCTTCACGGCATTGCCGCTGTACCCGCCCACGGCGCTGTGCCCGTGCACGGCGGGCGCGGAAACATAGGTGTGGGGGTTGATGCCCACGATGGATTTGATGGTGTTGATGGCGGCGATGCCATCCGCGCCGCCCCTTTTGGCCGCTTCCGCGGCGGGGCTCATGTCCGCCACGTTGGGCGTCAGCTTGGCCAGCACGGGGATATGGCAGGCCCGCTTCGCCGCGCGGGTGAATCGCTCCACCAGCTCCGGCACCTGGCCGATATCGCTGCCCAGGCCGCCTTCGGCCATGTTGGGGCAGGAGAAATTCAGCTCCACCGCGTCTGCGCCGTTTTCCTCGCACAGCCGCGCCAGCTCGCCCCACTCCGCCTCGTTCTGGCCCATGATGGAGGCCAGGATGAACTTGGTGGGGTACTCGGCCTTCAGCCTGCGGAAAATTTCCATGTTTTCCGCCACGCTGTGGTCGGACAATTGCTCAATGTTCTTAAAGCCCACGATGCTGCCGTCGCTGCCGGTGATGGCGGAAAAGCGGGGCGAAGCCTCGTGAATCTGCAGGGTGCAGACGGTTTTGAAGCACACCCCCGCCCAGCCCGCTTCAAAAGCCCGGGCGCACATATCGTAGGTGCTGGCCACCACGGAGGAGGACAGCAGGAAGGGATTTTCCAGCGGGATGCCGCAAAGATCGCACTTTAAGCGGTCTTCATGCGCCGGAATGGGTGTTTCACACTCCGGCTTCACCTGATAATGCAGGCGGTTGATAATATCCCGGATGGGCACCTCCCCCACCCGGACGCAGGCCCGTTCGCAGGGCGCGGAGCAGGTGAGGCAGGGATTTTCCGCAGTCAGCCTTTGGGCGGCGCACTGCTCGTTCTGAAACCAGACGCTCCGCAGCAATCCGGCGGGGTTCACTTTATCGCAGGCGGAATCACAGGGTGCGCTTTGGCACAGCGCGCAGTGGACCATATCTGCTCTGCGAATATCCGGTTCAATGGGAATCATGCGTTCACTCCTCGCTTTGAATGGGGGACGGGGTTTTCACGCCGCGTCACCGCGCCTTGTACAGCTCCAGCATCTGCCGGATTTTCCCGGCGGGCTCGGTCAGGTTTTGCACGGTATTGCCTTTGTTCACCGTATCGATCAGGGCCGCGATGTAAAGATCCATGTTCACGGAGCAATACCAGGGGCGCTCCTTGAGTTCCGGCTTCTGGTACACCAGATTGGTGGTGAAAACGCGGTCGAAGCCGCCAGCCGCATAGGCTTTGTCAAACTTGTCAAAGCCGCTGGTAAACAGGCCGAAGGTGGAGAACACGAACACCCGCTTGGCCCCCATATCCTTCAATTGCCGGGCGGTATCCAGCATGCTCCCGCCGGAAGCGATCATGTCGTCGATCACGATCACGTCCTTGCCCGCCACGTCGCTGCCGCAGAAATCGTGGGCGATGACGGGATTGCTGCCGTTCACGATGCGGGTATAATCCCGGCGCTTATAGAACATGCCGATGTTTACCCCGAAGAGCGACGCCAAAAACACCACGCGGCCGGTGGCCCCCTCGTCCGGGGCAATGAACATCATGTGGTCGCTGTCGATCTTCAAATCCTCATACTCCGTCAGCAGCGCCTGGGTGAACTGCAAAGAAGGGGACACGTTTTCCATGGGCGTCAGGGGCACCACGTTCTGCATCCGGGGATCGTGGGCGTCAAAGGTAATCAGGCTGTGCACGCCCATACATTCCAGCTCCCGCAGCATCACGGCGCAGTCCAGGGATTCGCGGGTGGTTTTCCGGTGCTGGCGGCCTTCGTACAGGAAGGGCATAATCACCGTGATTCTTTCCGCCTTTCCGTTGCAGGCGGCGATGACGCGCTTTAAGTCCTGATAATGGTCGTCCGGGGACATGCGGTTGGTTTCCCCGTACATCTGATAGGTCAGCGACGCATTGCACACGTCCACCAGGATGTACACGTCCATATCCCGCACAGATTCCTTAATGACGCATTTCCCTTCGCCGGAGCTGAACCGGGGGCATTCCGCCGGGATCAAAAAATGCTCTCCACCGCGCCACTCGGACAGGATCTGATCCACCCGCCTGCCGATTTTGGCGGCGGATTCCAGGGCGATCAAGGCGATTTTACCGGGCATAGGCTTTCCCTCCCCACTTATTTTCTTCACCGCCGCAGCTTCCGCGCATACGTGCCGTCGGCCTGCTTTTCGTAGCCCGTCTTTTCCAGGTACGCGGTGTGCCTGGGGACGATTTGTTTGAACATATCCGTTTTCGTCTTTTTCACATACGGCAAAAGCAAACGTCTTTCATTCCGTTTTTCGACAGGTATCTTTGATTTCCTTCTTTTCTCCGTGCATATATCCGGCGGGAAGAAAGCCTTACTTCCGGATATGCTGAACCAGATTGATGGAAAACCCGGAGGGCGCGATCATCAGGGCGGATTTGGCGGTCGGGGTTTCGTTGATCCGATCCACGTAGTAATTCTTGAATCCGTGGGAGAGCAGCAACTGATACGCCGCGTCAAAATCGTCCACGTTCATGCGGATGGCGGTCACGTCCCGCTGCAGCGGCAGATCTGGCTGGGAAATGTCCAGGTAAAAGCCGTTTGCGTCCTTCATGCGGATGCCTTCCACGTTCAGTTCTCCGATGCCTTCCTGATCGTGGCGCTTTTCAAAGCCCAGCGCTTCAAAAAGCCGAATGATTTCTTCCCCGTTCCTGGTGATGATCTGCGGGTTAAAGGCAGTGATTTTCATGGTGATTCCTCCTCAAAATCAGTCGTCCTCAATTCATTTGAAAGGTCAGCCCCGCCAGGGTGGTTTCCCCGAAGGAGTACTGGCTCATATATTCCCCCCGGAAAAGCCGCTGTCCCTCCGGGCTGCCCGCGAGGTACTGATAGTAATCGCAGTCCAGCAAAGACGCTTCCACGCCCAGCAGGCCGCGCCCCCGCACCAGCACCGCGCCGAAGCCCAGCTTCGTCAGGGTGGCCTGCAGATCAGCCACAAACACCCTCAGCTGGCTGGCATGGGACGTATCCCCCGGCGCCTGGGGCCACAGCATGCTGATCAGCTGCCGGGTGGAGCACAGAGCCCCCCGCCGGTCGATCATATAGGCGAACAGCTCTTTCGTTTTATTGCGCTGGAACGTGACCGGCTTTCCGTCGCACCAGACTTCAAACTGTCCGAAGCACCGCACCTTCAGGCGTCTTTCCCCCTTTGGGGCGGGGCGGCATACGGGATAGCGCAGGTTTTCCAGGGCCTTGTCCAGCTGCGCTTCCGTGACGGGCTTGAGCAGGAACGCGCTGGCGTACAGTTCAAAGGCGGGAAGATGAACACAAGGTTGGTTCGGGGGCGCAGGGCTTTCATCTGTTCCGCCGCTTCCAGGCCGTTCATATCCGGCATTTCGATCTCCAGGAACACCACGTCCGGCGGAGTCTGGGCAAATAATCGCAGCGCTTCGTCCCCCGTTCCGGCCGTCCTGTGGTTTCCGCCGGGATCAAGCCGCAAAAGCGTCTCCCGCACCGATTGCAGCGCGATGGGATCATCCACTACCGTCAGCGTAATCAAGCTGTATCCCCTTCCCGCGCGGCGTCGGCGCCGCGCTTTGTTCCCGTACCGTTTATTCAGGCCCGTTCCAGGAGCACACACCAGAAAGTGCCGCAAAACCGTATCAAAAAATACTCTTTTCCGCTCTCATTATACACCAAAACACCCCGCTCTGTAAAGCGCGGCGCAAACAATAAAGGCCAAAAATATCAAAGAACCGGGGGGAAATCCCCGGCCCCTTGTGCATGGTATGGAAGATTGCTTGCTGATTATTCGGCGGCCTGCGCCATCTGGGACTCGATGTACGATACGTAGAAATCGTACGTGCTGCGTTCCATCACGCCCACGGGGATATCGGAATAGTAGGGCTCGGTGATGATGGTGCCGTCGGGCATATCGCGGGTGTATTCCTTCACGCGGGGAAGGATTTCATCCAGGCGGGCAATGGCAGCCTTTTCTTCCGGCGTGAAGTCTTTTTCCATTTCATCCTTGTACGCGGCGAATTCCTCGTCGGTCATCTTGTAGGTCTTGGAGCCGGTGGAGATGCCGCGCACCCAGAACACCACGTCCACGGTGCCGCTGCTCAGAGCCATGGCGCGGCCCAGGCTGTCCACCTGTTCAAAAGCGATGTTCTTGCCGATCCTCCGGCCGATTTCAGCCAGGATGGCGGTGTTGAAGCCGGCCACGGTGCCGTCGGGGGCGACGTAGTCCATGGGCGGCAGGCAGCCGGTGACGGCCACGGTGATGGTTTCCGCGCCCTCGATCTGATCGGGCACGATCGCTTTGGGCTCTTCGCCGTTGATCACCTTGGTGATGTGCTCGTCGATCAGCTGCTGCAGGGTGCCGTCTTCCTTCATGGCGGCGATAGCCACGTCAAATTCGTCCCGCAGGGCTTCGTTTTCCTCCAGCATCATGAAGGAGAAGCCGTTGGAGAAGCGATCCAGCACTTCGCCCACGAAACCGGAACGTTCGCTGGTGGTATCGTACTGCACATAGTTCACCAGATTTTCGTTCTGGGCGCAGATATATTCCGCCACGCAGGAATAAATGTCGAAGGAAATGATTTCGCCGGACAGCAGGCCCATCACCATGGCGTCCAGCGAATCATAGAACCGCACGGGATAATCCGCGGCGGTGGCATACAGCGCGTCTTCGGGATTCTCGGGAGCCACCATGACCTTGGAGTGCACATAGCCGTTGTTGAACAGTGAAACGCCCAGGTAATTCCAGATCACCGAAGCGTTGGCGAATTCCTCCTCGGAATAGTTGAGGAAGCTCAGCACGCCCGCGGGAACCGCGTCGTCAGCCAGGGCGGGAGCGCACAGAACGCACATGCTCATGACCAGCACGAGCAGCAGGGAAACAAGTTTCTTCATAGAGTTACCTCCTTTAATCTATTGGGAAGCGCCGGTGGGCTCGACCGTTCGGTGTGGAATAGCGCTTTTATTCGCTTCAAAGCGCGATGGAAACGCGGCTGAGGCCGTCCTCCGTCTGTTCAAAGGGATTGTTGTGCGCGCCGCCGCGTTCACTGATCCCGATACACGTTAACCACAGGGGATTCCTCAAGGACAGCCCACCACAGGGGAACAGACATATAAGGGTCTGTCACAACGGTGCTTTCAGGCTGATCCTCGAAATCGGCGCCTTCCCAGTTTTCAAAATCGCCGACCTCCATCCAGAATACAATGTCGCACGCGCCCGTGGCAAGGGCTATGCCTCTGGCCGCGCAGGTCACATTGACCATTTCGATGTTGATTTCCAGCCGCTTTGCCACTTCGGCAATCAGCGCCGTGTTAAAGCCCAGCGGTTCGCCGCCTGCGGAAACGTAGTCCATGGGCGGGCGGTCTCCCGTCACGGCCACTTTGATCGTCTTTGCGTCCGGAAAGACTTGAGGCTCAATGGCGCCTGGCTCTTCTCCCGCGATGACATCTTCGATATAGCGCTGCCTCAGTTCCTCAATCACGCCTTCCTCGTTCAGCTCTGCGATACACGCGGAAATCTGATCGCGCAGTTCAGCGTCCTCTTCCCGCAGGAGCATGCAGAAGATCAGCGTATTGGGATTGAGGTACGGCGGGCGATCCACGATCTGATCGTTTCTGGAAACGATGTATCGCACTGTGTTCTGATCCGTTTCGAGTACGGCGATATCGCCTCTGTTCAGCGCCAATTCAATTCGTCTTCGGTGATATTCAGCTTAGAAAGCCGGCCAATGTTTCCATATTTCCGGACTGCGCCGGTATTCGCGGCATCCTCCGCAGCGCAGACGGGCAGACAGACGGAAAGGACGAGCATGAGCGCCAGCACCAGTGCAATGGCCTTGTTCACGAAAAACACCTCCTTGAATCGTTAAAGCGTAATGCTGATCTGATTCCTGTTGTCCGTATAGCGATAATCCAGCTGCCGCGCCATCCTTTTCAGGATGGTCACGCCCAGACCGTCTTCCTCCTGCTCAAAGGGATTGTAGGCTTCGCCGCCGCAGGTCAGTTCGATTTGCACCGTTCTGTCCGATTCGGCGTAGGCCACGTTCAGGCTCATGTTCACCGGGCCGTTTCCGGAAAAGCAATGGTTCAGCAATTCGTAAACCAGTTCCTCGCAGCAGATCTGCAGCCGGTACGTCCGTCTGGAATCCAGGCCGTACTTTTCCCCGAAGTTCTGGATGCCGCCCAGGAGGGCCATCAGGTCGAACTGTTTATCGGCGATATCAAAGCTGAAATACTTGATCTTGTGGATGAACGCCACGGTCTTTTCCCGCTGGGGAGAATCGAAGATTTCCGCCGGGGTGCCCTGCTCGTAAATGCCGCCGTCGGCGAAGAACAAAACGCGGCTGGCCACCTCCCGGGCGAAGTTCATTTCGTGGGTAACGATCAGCATGCTCATGTCCCGCTTGGCCAGCATGCGGATCACGGCCAGCACCTCGCCCACCATGGTGGGGTCCAGGGCGCTGGTGGGTTCGTCAAACAAAAGCACCTTGGGCTCCATCATCAGGCACCGGCAGATGGCGATGCGCTGCTGCTGGCCGCCGGAAAGCACCGTGGGCCAGGCGTGGGCGCGGCTGGCAAGGCCCACCTGGGAAAGCAGCTCCATGGCCTTCTCTTCGGCGTCCGCCCGCTTCATTTTCAGCAGCCTTACCGGGGCCAGGCAAAGATTGTCCATCACGTCCATTTCGGAAAAAAGATGGAATTTCTGAAACACCATGCCCATGCTGCGGCGGATCAAATCCACGTCCGCGCCCTTGGCGGTGATCTCTTTGCCGTCGATGAACACCTGCCCCGCGTCCGGCTTTTCCAGCAGGCACAGGGAACGCAGAAACACGCTCTTGCCGCAGCCCGAGCCGCCGATGATGGCGATGCGCTCGCCCTGGTTCACGGTCAGGTCGATGCCCTTCAATACCTCCAGGGAACCGAAGGATTTTTTTAATCCCTTTACTTCGATCAGGCTCATGCCGCCGCCCCCCTTCTCCTGGCTTTGATTTTATCCGATAAGGCGAACAGGCCGAAGATAATGTAGGAAAGCGCTAAATAAATCAGCATGCCGATGATGATGGTAAGCAGCGGCTGCATGGTGCGGGAGGCGGTGTTGTTGATCACGCGGGTCAGGTCGGTGATGGTCACGTAGCCCACCACGCTGGTCCACTGGATCAGGTTCACGATGGTGGATTGGTACACGGGCTTGGCGATGCGCAGAACCTGGGGCAGCGTGACCAGCCGGAAGGTGCTCCAGGCGGAAAAGCCCAGGGTGCGGGCGGCTTCGGCCTGGCCCTTATCGGCGGCCTCCAGGGCCGAGCGCAGCAGCTCCGCCACGTGGGCGGACACGTTCAGCGCGAAGGTCAGCACCGCCACCGTGATGGGCGTAAGCCCCGCCCGGGCGAAGATGCCGTAATACAGCAACAGCAGCAGCATCAGCACCGGCGTGCCCCGCATGATGGCGATATACACCGACGCAAAGCCCCTGGCGATGGGGTTCTTCCGCGTGCGCAGCAGGCACAGCAGCGCGCCCACCACCGTGCCCAGCAGCAGGGCGAACAGGGAAATCTGAATTGTGACCCAGAAGCCTCCCAGGATCGTTTTCCATGAATCGCCCTTAATAAGAATTTTGTAAAGCTTGTCTGACAGGGTCATGAAACGCCCTCCTTCCCTGACCGATCCCACGCCGGGAACGGCCCCATAAAACGAGCCAGGGGCTATTCGGTCTTTCAATTTCCAGCCAAAAACGCCCTGTTTTTCTTTTGATAATGCCATTATAGCATCAAAAGCCGCAATATTCAAGAAAAAAGCGGCGTGCTGCCACAAAAAATGTAAAAACCGATTGTTCCGAAGCCAAAATTGACATTTTTACCGGCGGTATGCTATACTTTTTTTGATTCCTTTTGCAAAACGGAGGGTGGCCGGCCATGGCGTACATACGGAAAAACGATGAGGAACGCACGGGCTATCAGGAAAGCGGGCCCCTGACCCCGGCCATTGATCTGCGCTGCGATTTTGTGATGGTGTACGGCACGGACGACACCATGCCGGAGCGGGTGAAGCAGTATGCGGACGCGGGCTACGCGGTGCACCTGATGACAGGCATTGCATGGGGCGATTACCAGGATTATCTGGACGGGGCCTGGGACGGAAAGCCCCATTGGGACGAAGCCCAAACGGAACGGGACGGACGGACGGTGCTGCACGGCCCCCGGGTGCCCTACATGGCGCCCACCGCGCCTTTTGCGGAGTATCTGATCGAACGGCTGAAAATCGCCGTGGATCAGGGCGTGCTGGCGGTTCATATGGAGGAACCGGAGTTCTGGGACCGGAGCGG
>CACWWM010000038.1 GCA_902764565.1 uncultured Eubacteriales bacterium | reverse complement strand
TGGGCAAGCGCTTCCGCCGCTTCCAATCCCGGCAGGACGATCACATGATGCACCTTGCGGGTTTTGCCGTCCCGCTTGTAAATGGTGCTGATTTCCCCGGTGATCACGAAGCGGGGCTGAACGGTGTTCACCGTATCGCAGGGCAGGCGGTACTCGTCTTTCAGACGGTACAGCCCGTCCCCTTCCGGCAGCAGCATGTCCGCAAGCTCTTTCCGCCACTGAGGATGGGTAAAATCACCCGTGCCCACCAGGGAAATGCCCTTGTGCCGCGCCCATAAATCCAGGTGCGGCGCGTCGCAGTCCCCGCTGGTGGCGCGGGAAAACCGGGAATGAATGTGCAGGTCGGCGATGTACATAACTGAACGCTCCCGTTTCGCTTTTGTAAAAAGCCCCTCCGCAGGCGGAAGGGCAATCTTTTTTTATGCTGTTACAGCAGAAGGTTGTTTTCGATCAGCAATTGCTGCGCCTCCACCGCCTCTGAACCCAGCACCATGATTTCATAATAGTTATCTTCAGAGGAAACGGTGCGGTAAACCTGCTTGCTGCGCGCCAGGATCCCCTCCCGTTCCAGCAGCGCCAGAATCTCATTGGCGTTTTTTTCGCTGTGGGCCATGTGGATCACCTTCCACTGCGCTCCCTGTGCCACGGTTTACCCCCTCCCTTCTTGGCTGCGTCTATACCGCGTGGCAAAATGGCGTCAGGCGTCCGTTTCACCGTCTTCCTCCACGTCCACCAGCACTTCGCCGGATTCTTCGGAAATTTCCGCGATTTCGGCCATGGCTTCTTCTTCCGTCAGGCCCTCTTCGCCCGCGAATTCCGCCACGGAAGCCTCGTCCGCCGCGTCGTCCTGTTCCGGCTCGTTTTCATCGGGTGCCTGGGCCGCTTTCTTGGCGGGGCGGGCGGGCTGCACGCGCTGGATATCCGCCAGGGGATAATCCTTCTGCTCTGTGCTGTCGCCCTTGGGGATGCGCACGCGCACGGTTTCCTTTAAGATGTTCAGATCCACCACCACGCCCACGCCGTCCGGCGTGATCACTTCCTTGCCCACCCGGGGCATGCGGCGGCGGGTGGCTTCATAGTGATCTTCCTCGTATTTGAGGCAGCACATGAGCCTGCCGCAGATGCCGGAAATTTTGGTGGGGTTCAGGGACAGGTTCTGTTCCTTGGCCATTTTGATGGACACGGGCTGGAAATCCCCCAGGAACTGGGCGCAGCACACCGGACGGCTGCACATGCCCAGGCCGCCCATCATTTTGGCTTCGTCCCGGACGCCGATCTGGCGCAGCTCGATGCGGGTATGGAAGGCGGTGGCTAAATCCTTGACCAGGCCCCGGAAATCCACCCGCTTGTCGGAGGTGAAATAGAACAGAATTTTGGAATTGTCAAAGGTATATTCGCAGCCAACCAGCTTCATTTGCAGCTTGTGTTCCTGCACCTTTTTCTGGCACAGGGTCAGGGCGTCGCGCTCCCGGGCGCGGTTGTCCGCGTTGTGGGCGGCGTCCTCCGCCGTGGCGATGCGGATCACCTTTTTCAGCGGCGGGGTAATCAGCTCGTCGCTGACTTCCTTCACGCCCGTCACCACTTCCCCGTATTCCAGGCCCCGAACCGTTTCCACGATCACCGCGTCCCCGGCGGTGGGCCAGAAGCTGCCGGGATCGAAATAATAGAGTTTGCCCGCGTTCTTAAACCGAACGCCGATTACACTTGCCATTTTGTTGCTTCCTCCGCTATGGTCTGTAAAAGTCCTTCCGATAAGGCCGCCCAGCCTACGTTGGCGTTTTTCTGCCGGCGGGCGGCAAAGACGGCTTCCAATATCCTGCGCAATGCCTGCGGCGGCGCGTCCCGCCAGGGTGACGGAAAATCATCCGCGTCATCCGGCGCATTGGCCGCGCTCAGGCGCATGAGGGCGCGCACTTCCTGTTCCAGAATGTCCAGCAGCCTGTCCCCGTTGTCCTTCTGATCCTTGAGGACCTGAACGGCGGCGGGCAGTCCTGCGGCGGAAGTAACCGATAAAAAGCCGCGCTTTACCGTTTCCCGGGCCTGCCAGTAGGTTTCGTCCTCCTGCATCTGCAAAGCCCTGCCCAGGCTGCCTTCGCAGTACCGGGCCAGGGTTTTGGCCCTGTCCGAAGGGATGCCGCGCTGAAGCAGCGCTTCCTCCACCCGCTTTTCCGGCCAGGGCTGCAGGCGCACGCACCGGCACCGGGAACGGATGGTGGGCAGCAGGGCGGATTCCTGATCGCAGGTCAGCAGAAAATAGGTATCGTCCGCCGCTTCCTCCAGGGTTTTCAGCAGGCAGTTCTGGGCCTGGGGCGTCATGCGCTCGGCGTTTTCGATGAGCACCACCCGATTGCCGCCCTCCAAGGCGTGGCGGGAGAGGGCGTCGATCATTTCCCGCAGGGCCTCGATCTTGATGGTCTTTTCCTTGGGGGCCGGAGCGGGAAACAGGGCGTCGGGATGGGTGCGGGCCGTAAAGCGGCGGCAGTCCCGGCATACGCCGCAGGGCTTGTCCCCTTCTCCCCGGCACATGAGCCCCTGGGCCAGCAGCCGGGCGGCAGTCTTTTTTCCGATGCCCGCCTCACCGCTGAGCAGCGTGGCGTGGGCCATGCGACCCGACAAAAAATCATGCCAAAGGGCGGAAAGCACGTCGCTCCCCGCCGCGCAGTCCCGCAGGGTCAGGCCGCTTTTCTCAATACTTGACAAACTGATCCACCGTTAAAACGAACACCGTAGCGCCGCCCACCGTCACCTCGATGGGGTAGGAGGCGTACATGCCGGAGGAGCCGCCCATGGTAACGGGCGACGTGGCGATCTGCTTGCGGCTTTTGCATACTTTTTCAATGATGGACAGGCACTCCTGAAAACGGCTGTCGTCCACGCCCGCCAAAAGCGTGGTGTTTCCGGATTTCAAAAAGCCGCCGGTGGTGGCCAGCTTTGTCACGCTGAAGCCGTCGTTCATTAAATTGCTGATCAGGCGGGAAGCGTCCTCGTCCTGCACAATCGCAACAATCAGTTTCATTGGGCTTTCTCCTTTCACCCTTTATAATGCCTGGGAAACTTCTGTCCCTGCTTCTATTATATAACAAGTCCCAAAAAATATCAACACACTGATCCCGCGGCCAAAATATATATCCATATATGCGTGTAAATTTATGCTTTTCAACCGTCCCAAAATCGCTTATAATAGAACCGACAAAATGAATTTTACGGAGGAAACTGCCATGAGCGTGACGCAAAAGCCCTTTGGCATCGACCAGATCGGCCGTCCCATGACCCTGTACACCATGACCAACAAAATCGGCGCGTCCGTGACCGTGCTGGATTTCGGCGCGCACCTGGTATCCGTCAAGGTGCCGGACAGGAACGGAAAGCTGGCCGACGTGTGCTTAGGCTACGACACCCTGGAAGAATACGATCAGAAGCCCGCTTACCTGGGCGCTACCGTGGGCCGCTTCGGCAACCGCATCGGCGGCTCCCGCTTCACCCTGAACGGCAAGGAATACACCCTGTTTGCCAACGACGGGCGCAACAGCCTGCACGGGGGCCGGGAGGGCTTCGATAAGAAATGGTGGAAAGGCCAGGTGCTGGAAGCCGAAAACGAGGACGCCGTGCTCTTTACCTACGTGGCCCACGACGGTGAAGAAGGTTATCCCGGCAAAATGAAAATCCAAGTCACCTTCGCTTTCGACGACGCCTGCCGCCTGACCATCCGTTATCTGGCCCAGAGCGACAAGGATACGGTCATCAACCTGACCAACCACGCCTATTACAACCTGGCGGGGTCCGGCGACATCCTGAACCACACTCTGCAGGTGAACGCAGACTGCATCACCGACGTGGACGACGAGCTGATCCCCACCGGCGATTACCTTCCCGTGGACGGCACGCCCCTGGATCTGCGCGCCCCCGCCCGCATCGGCGCCGGCGTGGACCGCCGGGCGGAATGCCATCTGATCGACGGCGTGAACGGCTACGATATGAACTTCGTTCTGAAGGGCCAGGGGCTGAAAGAAGCCGCCATCCTGCGGGACGAAGCCAGCGGACGGGAAATGAAGGTATTCACCACCGAGCCGGGCATTCAGGTGTACACCGGCCAGGGCCTGAACACCGAGGGCCACGGCGGCGCGCACTACGGCCCCTTCGCGGGCGTGGCCCTGGAAACCCAGCATTTCCCGGACAGCCCCAACAAGCCCCAGTTCCCTACCACCACCCTGAAGGCGGGCGAAACCTACGAATCCACCACAGTGTACGCTTTCAGCGCGAAATAACCGTGTAAAAACAAGAAGACCGTGGCACCGGCTATACAGTCGGCCCCACGGTCTATTTTATTGTGGCTTTCTTGGAAGGGGGACTGGGGGAAACCATTCTTTGACCTTCAAAGAATGGTTTCCCCCAGAATACTCTTCCAAATTGATCCAGGCTTGGATTACTTATGGATCGCGTACTGCAGCAAAGGCTTGCCGCTGGCGCCGATGACCACGTTATCCAGCACGTCGTCGGAGTAGATCGCCACAGCGCTGCCATGGTACAGGGGGATGATGCCCATGTCCACATTCAGCAGCTGTTCTTCGGCGGTGTGCAGCAGGGCCATACGGGCGGCCTGATCCACCGTCTTGAGGGATTCATAGTAGGAATTGTCGAACACTTCGCTGCTGTACCGGCCGCCGTTGATGAAGTTGCCGGTAACGAAGATGGACAGCATGTTGCTGGCGTCCATATAGTCCGCGCCCCAGCCCTGGGGAGTGATGTCGAACTTGCCGCTGTCGCGGTATTCGGTCATAACGGCCTTATCCAGGGGCTCCAGCTGCACGGTGATGCCCAATTCTTCTTCCCAGACGGACTGCAGATATTCAAACATGATCTGATAGTCCGCGCTGTTGTTGCCATAGGAGCAGGTGAGCACGGGGAAGCCCGCGCCTTCGGGATAGCCGGCTTCGGCCAGCAGGGCCCTGGCTTCATCCTCGTCGGTATAGATCATGTTGCCGCCCTCGCCGCGGAAGTCCGCGTCGGGAGTGGAGCCGCTGAAGCCGTTGCCCACATAGGCCACGGCAGGCTGCTTGGTGCCGTTGAGCAGCACGCCGCACAGGTATTCGCGGTCAATGCACAGGGACAGCGCGCGGCGGATGCGGGCGTCGGTGAACACGTTGCCATCAATCTCCTGGCAGTTGACCAGCAGGAAGTTGGTGCTCAGGGCGGGGATGGCGTGATACAGGCCCAGCTTCTGCAGGCGGGTGGCTTCTTCGGAGGGGAAGCCGGTGATCAGATCCACTTCGCCGGTTTCCAGCATGGACAGGGTGGTGGTGCTGTTGTCGATCAGCTTGACCACCAGTTTATCCAGCTTGATGGTGTCGGCGGCGTAGTAGGTGGGGTTCTTTTCCAGAATGATTTCCTGGTCTTCATCGCAGTAGGTCATGTTCATGGGGCCGTTGGTGATGGCGCGGGCCACTTCCCACGCCCAGTCGCCGGTGCCGTCTTCCACAACAACGTCCTTGCGGAGCGGATAGAAGGTGGAATAGGTCAGGATGGAATCCAGGTAGGTGCAGGGCTCCTGGGTGGTGATTTCCAGGGTGTAGTCGTCGATCGCCTTCACGCCCAGCTCGCTCATTTCCGCTTCACGCTTGGAAATGGCTTCGCCGTTCTTGATGAAAGCGCCGTAGAAATCCATGTAGGTGGTGGCGATATCCGGGTCCACCAGGCGCTGGATGGAATACACGTAGTCGCCGGCGGTGACGGGCTGGCCGTCGTTCCACTTGGCATCCTTGCGCAGATGGAAGGTCCACACCGTGGCGTCGTCGTTGACATCAACGCCGGTAGCGCCGGTCAGCTCGAAGCTGGTTTCATTGACGGTGTACAGGCCCTCATACATCAGGCTTTGCAGCCAGGCGCCGGTGGAGCCGGCATTCCAGTGCGGGTCCAGGCAGGGGCTGGTTTCCATGGCAATGGTGATCACGTTCTCCGTTCCCTCGGCCGCGGCAAAGGAAACGCAGCCCAGCACCATAGCCAGCGCCATGATCAGAGCAAGCAGTTTACGCATGTAGGGGTTCCTCCTTTATTTTTTATTTTCACGGGCATCCGCCCGATCAAATCTCGCGGAAATGGTGGCACGCCACCAGATGCCCGCCGCCCACGTCCTCGATCTGAGGGGCCTGCTCGCGGCAGACCTCGGTAGCGTATTTGCAGCGGGTGCAGAAAACGCAGCCCTTGGGCGGGTCGATGGGGCTGGGCACGTCGCCCACCAGCACCTCCCGCTTCCTGGCGCGGCTGGTGTTGGGGTCCGGCACGGGGATGGCGCTGAGCAGGGCCTGGGTGTAGGGATGCAGCGGATGGCGGTACAGATCCTCGCTCTCGTTGATCTCCATCACGTGGCCCAGGTACATGACCACCACCTGTTTGGAGATGTGCCGCACAACCGCCAGATCGTGGGCGATGAACAAAAACGCCTGACCCATCCGTTCCTGCAAATCCATAAGCATGTTGATGATCTGGGCCTGGATGGACACGTCCAGGGCGCTCACCGGCTCGTCCAGCACCATGAATTCGGGTTTGATGACCATGGCGCGGGCGATGGAAATGCGCTGGCGCTGGCCGCCGGAGAACTCATGGGGGAAGCGGCTGAGCTGCTCGCTGTTGAGGCCCACCAGATGAATCTGCTCCAAAATGCGGTCGTGGCGCTCGGCCTTGCTCATGTTGGGGTACTGAATGTCCAGGGGCTCGCCCACGATGTCCCCCACCGTCATGCGGGGGTCCAGGGAGGAATAGGGGTCCTGGAACACCATCTGCATGCGCTTTCGGTAGGGCTTCATATCACAGGCGGTAATATCGTCGCCGTCAAAAATGATGCGGCCTCCCGTGGGATTGTGGAAGCGCATGATGGTGCGGCCGATGGTGGATTTGCCGCAGCCGCTCTCCCCCACCAGACCCACGGTTTCACCCCGGCGCACCTGGAAGGATACGCCGTCCACCGCTTTCACGAATTTCTTCTGCAAAAACTTGCGCACGGGGAAATAGGTGCGCAGATCCTTTAATTCCAGAATAAAATCAGACTTACTCATGCAGACGCCTCCGCTTTCAGGTTCTCCAGGGCGGTCATCCAGCAGCGGGAGGTGTGGCCGGGGCCCGCTTCCACCATATCGGGATTTTTGTTCAGGCAGCACTTCATGCACTTATCGCATCGGGCGGCGAAAGCACAGCCCGCGGGCAGCATCATCAAATCCACGGGGCTGCCCTCGATGGGCACCAGCCGCTTGCTCTGCGTATTCTGGGCGGATTCGGGCAGGCACTGCAAAAGCCCCGCCGTATAGGGATGGGCCGTGCGGTAGAACAGATCGTCCACCGTGCCGCTTTCCATGATGCGGCTGCCGTACATCACGTTCACCCGGTCGCACAGGTCGCTGACGATGCCCAAATCGTGGGTAATCATAATAATGGCCGTGCCGGTGCGCTTCTGCATGTCCTTCATCAGTTCCAGGATCTGGGCCTGAATGGTCACGTCCAGGGCTGTGGTGGGCTCGTCCGCGATCAGGATGGAGGGATTGCAGGCCAGGGCCATGGCGATCATCACCCGCTGGCGCATGCCGCCGGAAAACTCATGGGGATACTGCTTCAGCCGCGTTTCCGGCTGGGGGATGCTCACCATGTCCAGCAATTCGACGGCCCGCTTTTTCAGGGCGCTGCCGGTCAGGTTCATATGCAGCCGCAGGGTTTCTTCCAGCTGGTTGCCGATGGTGTACAGGGGATTCAGGCAGGTCATGGGGTCCTGGAAGATCATGGCGATTTCCTTGCCCCGGATGGTGTTGAACTGCCGGTTGGAATAGCTGGATATTTCCACGCCGTTCAGCTTGATGGAGCCGGTGACGTGGGCGGTGTCCGGCAAAAGGCGCATCAGCGCGCTGGCGGTCACGGATTTGCCCGAACCGCTCTCCCCCACGATGCCCAGCACTTCGCCCTTGCGCAGCTTAAAATTCACGTGGCTGACGGCGTGTACGATGCCCGCGGGCGTATGAAATTCAACGGAAAGGTCCTCGACCTCCAGCAAATACGGATTGTCCATAGCGTCCTCCTTTCCATGCTCCGCGTCACTTGCGCATGCGGGGGTCCAGCGCGTCGCGCAGGGCGTCGCCCACCACGTTGAAGCACAGAATGATCAGGCAGATAATGGCCGCGGGATACACCATGTTCATGGGATAGCTGATGATGCCGTTCAGGGCGTCGTTGGCCATGCTGCCCAGGCTGGGCACAGGGGCGGCCACGCCCAGGCCGATGAAGGAAAGGAAGCTCTCGGTCATGATGGCGCTGGGCACCACGCCCGTGGCGGAAATGATGATGATACCCACGGCGTTGGGCAGCAGGTGCTTTTTCACCACCCAGCTGGCCTTCGCGCCCATGGCTTCCGAGGCCAGCACGTATTCCTGGGTGCGGTTCATCAGCAGCGCGCCGCGCACCGACCGGGCCATGCCCAGCCAGTTAAACAGCGCCAGCACGGCGAAAATGGAAATCAGACCTGATCCGATGGATGCCAGGGCGTTCCATTGAGGATCGCTGAGCATCTTTTTGATCGGGTCGCGCAGCACAACCGACAGCAGAATGATAATCAGCATGGAGGGGATCGTCATCATCAAATCGACGAAGCGCATCATCAGATTGTCGCAGAGCCCCCCCACCCAGGCGGCGATGGCCCCGTAGGTGATGCCGATAAGGCACACCAGCAGCATGGTCACAACGCCCACCAGCAGGCTGATGCGGGTGCCGTACATGACGCGCACCAGAATATCGCGGCCCAGCTTATCTGTGCCGAAGGGATGCGCCCAGGAGGGCCCCTGGCGCACGTCGGGCGTCCGGCCCTTGTAGGTATAGGGCGAGAAGACCGGAATGAGGATGGCGCAGAGAATAACGAAAATCAAAATACTCAGCATCACCATGGCCAGCTTGTTGCGGCGGAAGCGCTGCATGGCGTCCTTCCAGTAGCCCACGGAAGGGCGCATCTGGTCGTTGGCGGCCTTTTCCTCGGCGGTGGCGGGGGCGATGTCTTCCGGATTCAGGCCCAGTTTTTCCAGCGCGGGCCCGTCCAAGCGCTTTTCTGTTTTTTCCATGGATGTGCCCCCTTTACAGCTTGATGCGCGGGTCGATGATGCCGTAAAGCAGATCCACCACGTAATTGCAGGCGATCAGCAGCACGGCGAAGAAGATGGTGGTGCCCATAATCAACGGATAGTCCCGGGAAGAAATGGACTGGATGAAGAACCGGCCGATGCCGTTGATGGCGAACACGTTTTCCACCACGAAGGAGCCCGTCAGGATGCCCGCCACCGTGGGGCCCAGGGAGGTGACCACAGGGATCAGGGCGTTGCGCAGGGCGTGCTTGAACATGATCTTGAATCCGCTCAGGCCCTTGGCCTTGGCGGTGCGGATGTAATCCTGGCCGGTCACGTCCAGCATGCTGGTGCGCGTCAGGCGGCCCAGGTGGCACATAGGATAAATGGCCATGCCGAACACAGGCATGATGTAGCTCTTAAAGTCCGTCAGGTACGCGATGGGCAGCAGTTTCAGCCACACGCCGAAAATCAGCATCAGGGCGATGGTCATGATAAAGCTGGGAATGGACACGAACAGGGAGGAAAAGAAGATGAAGATCCGGTCGAACAGGCTGCCGTGCCTGTTGGCCGTGAACACGCCCAGGGGGATGCCCAGCACCAGGGCGATGGCCAGCGCAATCAGGCCCAGGGTGGCGGAAGTGGGGAAGCGCTCCAAAATCACGTCCGTCACCGGGTCGCCCATCTTCACCACCATGGATTCGCCCATATCCCCCTGGAACAGCGCCTTCATGTAATTGACGAACTGGGTGCCCAGGGGCTGGTCATAGCCGTACTTTTCCAGCAGGCGCTGGGTAATCTCCGGGTTCACGTTCTCCCCCAAGAAGGGGCCGCCCGGCACGATCTGCATCAGAAAAAAGGTCAATGCAATGACCAAAAACAACGTCAGCACCGAGGTGATCAGTCTGCGTACCGCATACCGCATCATCAATATCACGTCCTTATCCACTTCATGAGCGCGATAGCCTATCCACTTATTAACGCAGATATTTTATACCTTTTGGGCTTGCGTGTCAATTGGACAAACCGGCATATTCTCCGCTGCCGTTTGCATTTTCTTCCTATTTTGGTGGGAAAACATGCGATGGTTCTTTTGGAAAAAAATATAAAAAAACGGAAGGAAAACAACGTTCCTTCCACAGACCGTCGACAAACCCTTGGATGCATCGAAGGGCCCGCCCGGCAGAGCCGCCCGGGGCCTTCCGGCCCGGCCTCCGCTAAAAATATGCC
>CACWWM010000037.1 GCA_902764565.1 uncultured Eubacteriales bacterium | reverse complement strand
GTTTTTCGCGCTGGTATTAGCTCTGTCCGCGGTTTGCTGCGTGACATCTGCGGAGGAAACCTTCAAGACCCCTTACTTCGCCTTGACGCTGCCCGACGGGTGGCTGATCGATACCTCGGAAGCGGACGCGGCCGTGGACGAATACGGCGAGCAATTCCTGGGCGTTTTTGGCGATGATGAAGCCATTGGCATGATCGTGGAAGCCTATCTTGTTTTCTATGAGGAGCTGAAGGATGTTTCGCTGTGGAATTACAGCGACGCTGAACTGAAGGATTATACTGATTCGCTGTTGGAAGAATTTGAGGATGACGATCCCAAGTATTTGGACACTGTGATGGTCGGTCAAATCCCCTTCGTGCTGATCAAGGCGACGGACGAAGACGGCGAATATCTTTACGCGGACACCATGACCAACGGTTACGCCATCGAGCTGTGCGCTTATGTAACGGATGAAGATGCTGAAACCATGTATCCGATTACCGAGAAGCATATCGAACAGTTCAAATCCATTCTGGCAACCTTTCAGCCTGTTTCCTGATCGAATTTCCTGACGCATCAATTCCGACAAGGAGGCGCATGGCCGTGAAAAAAGCGGTATGTCTTTTGCTTGCGCTCGTTTTGACGTTTTCCGCAATGCCCGTTACCCAGGCGAGAGAAAATGAAGTGACCATTCTGGCCTATATCTGCGGCACCGATCTGGAAAGCGAAGAGGGCGAGGCTACCGGCGATATCCGGGAAATGATCGCTTCCGGCGTGGGCAATTCCGACAGCGTGACCGCTATCATCGCCACGGGCGGATCGAGCAAGTGGCAGCGGTACGGCATTTCCAACCGGAACGTGCAGTATTACAAGCTGGGTGGCAGCAGCCCCGAACTGCTCAAGGACGTAGGCAGGCGCAGCATGGGCGAAGCGTCCACCCTGAGCGATTTCCTGCGGTACGGCATTTCCGCCGCGCCCGCCAAGCGCTATGTGCTGATCCTGTGGGATCACGGCGGCGGCCCGGTGTACGGCGTGTGCAACGATGAAAATTATCAGAGCGACGGCCTGTCCCTGGCCGAACTGCATAAGGGCCTTGTGGACGGCCTGAACGGCACGAAGCTGGACATCATTGCTTTCGACTGCTGTCTGATGAACTGTGTGGATCTGTGCGCCGATCTGTACGGCATTGCGGATTATTCGGTTCTCAGCCAGGAATTGGTGAGCGGCACGGGCCTCAACTACGACGAGTGGATGAAGCCCCTCGTGAGCGATCCCGGCATTGCCACGGAAAAAATCGCCATGTCTATGGCGGAAACCTACATCAAGGAAAACGCCGGCGGGCGGAATCCTGAAACAGCCACCATGTCCGTGATCGCGTCGGATAAGATGCCCGCCGTCATGGGCGCGGCCAACGCGTTCAGCGCGGCCCTGTCCGCCCTGCTCAGCACCAACCTGGCGGGTGTGATCCGTCTGCGCAACCAGCTGACCACCTTCGGCGAATTTCTGGATTACGACGCTTCCGACCTGGTGGATATCGAGGACATGTGCGACGCCTTTTCCGCCCTGCTGCCGAATGAATGCGAGAATTTGAAGCAGGCGGCCAAACAGGCGGTGTGCTATAACGTCACCACCAGCGATATCGCTTCCTATGCCCACGGGCTGTCCTTCTTCATGCCTTACGATACCATCCGCAGCGATAAGCAGGAGATTCTGGCCTATTACAGTGACCGGCCCAGCGATTACGCCACCCTGGCCGTGGCGCTGACCAACCAGGCCGCAACATCTTCCGGCTATACCATGACCGGCTCCAACTATACCCCCTCCAACTTCTATTCCTATGACAACTATTACGGCGGCGGCTCCTTCTCCGGTTCGTTCTATGACATCTGGGACGGGTATTTCGGGGATTATTGCAGCTTCGACGACGCGTATGATTCCTGCGGCGGCAACATCTGGTCCGGCCTGAACAGCTCCTCCGGCTCCATTTGGAACGGCTATTCCTCCTCCTCCGGCATTTGGGACGGCTATAACGGCGGCTCTTACGGCCCCAGCGCGGCTTCCACGCCTTCCGTTGGCGGTATTTGGGCGGGCCTGACGGATCAGACCGCGGCCCCCGCCGCTTCTCCCACCCAGGCGCCCGCGGAGACTGCCGCCGCTTTGGCCCTGGGCAGCATCTGGGCGGGCCTGCTGAATAACAGCACGGATTATTACCAGCCCGGCGAGCAGAACCAGAACGTGCAGGAAGGCATCAGCGAAGCCGTATCCGCCGACGACGTGCTGGAAACGGCGAACAGCTTCTTCACTTCCGCCGCCCTGACCGCGCAGATGATCTATTCCATCCAGCTGAACAAAGCGGACCTGGATCACCTGGCTTCCGCCAGCGGTGTGCTCAGCGTGAAGAAGGGGGACGAAACCGTCCGCCTGGGCAATCTGGGCCAGACCACCATCGACTGGTCCACCGGCCTTGTGTTCTCCATGTTTGACGGCTCCTGGCCCATGCTGCAAGGGCAGATGGTGCGGGCGGAATTCCTGTACGGGGACGAGGATGGCAACACGCGCTTCGTGATCCCCACGCGGATCAACGGCCTGAAAATGTACCTGCTGGGCAGCCGCGCCGCCGACGGCACCATGAAGCTGCTGGGCGCCACCCAGGGATACGACGAAAACGGCTTCGCCATTCGCGGCTCCATCCCCCTGGAAGCGGGCATGAAGATTCAGCCCCTGTTCACCGCCGTCGCCGCCGACGGCACGGAGCGGGAATACCAGGGCGACGAAATTATCGTTCCGGCGGAAGGGCTGACCCTGACCTGGGAGAGAATCCCAAGCGGCAGCTATCAGTATTGCTTCGGCCTGACCGACCTGTCCGGCGCGGTGCACTATACGGATTCCGTGGACATCAGCTTCTGATCTGCATAAAGAAAACCGGGCGTCAAGCGAATCTGCTTGACGCCCGATTTTTATAGAGCAATCAGGATTGCACAAAATCCTTCCGCATGGGGGTGAAGATGTCCAGCAGCACGCCCTTTTCCAGGCAGACCGTGCTGTGGGGCAGGCCGGAGGGCACCACGATGGAATCGCCGGGGTTCAGGATGACGGCCTCGCCCTCCACCGAGTAGCTGAATTTGCCGGACAGCACGTAGCTGCATTGGGTGTGGGGGTGGGAATGCTCGGCCCCCGCCCCGCCTTTTTCAAAGGATACCTCCACGGACATGAGGCTTTCATCGTAGGACAGGATGCGCCGGGTGACGCCGCCGCCCAGGTCGATGGGCTTTTGTTCGTCGTGAATGGCAACTTTCCCTTTCATGCTTAAATCTCCTCCTGTTTCAGCGGATAACCCACTGTAATGATTTCAAAGGGCGATACATATTTTGCGTCGAAGGTTTCTTCGTCCGCATCCTCCAGCATATTCATGTCATATACTCCCTGGGGGAAGCGAACCAAAGCGTGTCTGCCGTCCTGTTCGGACAGGCGCAGTACAAGATATTTTCCATCCTCGGACAGCTTCACGCTTTGCAGCCACAGGCCGCTTTCGCAAATCGTCTTCCGCCACGCTTCGGGCAGCTTGGGCACGGCCTTGATGAGGGGGACGTTATAGGCGAAAGCCAGGTTGTTGATCCCAGCCTGCATGGCGTCGCCCGCGTGGGGCACGATCATGTATTTGATGCTGTGCGTTCCCATGTCGCTGGTGATGTCGGGGCGGATGGTGGAGCGCAGCAGGCTCAGGCTCACTTCGCCTTCCTCGATGCCAACGCCGTACTTGCCGCTGTTGATGACGGCCACGCCCGCGCCGGTTTCGGAAAGGTCGAACCACTTATGATGGCAGACCTCGAAGCGGGCCTGCTCCCAGGTGGTATTTTTGGTAAGCGGCCGCTTGACGAAGCCCGCGCTGGTATCGCAGACCAGCTCCCGGGTAAGGATATTTGGGCCGAAATTCACCTTCATCAGCCGGTGCTTTTCATGCCAGTCCACGATGTGCTCCACTTCGATGGCCCGGCTGTCCCGGAACAGGCGGACGATCATGCGCCATGCACTCTTTTCCGTGGCGAAATCCACGGTGAACTCGGCGCTCACGCCGTCCTGATAGGTCAGGCGCACCTTTTCCGTCACGGTCAGGTCGATTTCCACGTCTCTGTAATTGGGCAGGATGTCCCAAGCGTCGTACATGCCGGGATTATCGGCCCACAGGTGCAGTTTGTTAAAGCCCCGATCGTCCCGCACCCATTGACGGCTCCCGTCCTGTTCCCACCAGTTGGAAATGCTTCCGTCCCCGTGAAGGCACAGGCGGTACAAAGGGGTATCAATGAGCAGATCGCCTTCGCTGCGGATGGGGGAGATGGACAGCCAGTTTTCTTTTCCTTCCAAGGGCTGCACATCCCCGGAGGCGAGCCCCGGCAGGTTGGGCCGCGCCCAGAAGCCTTTCACCCCGTCCCGAACCACGGGGCCCTTTTCATCGGGAATAAAGGTGAGCATGTCCCGGTCAAAAGGCAGGGAATTGAACCAAGTATCGGCGGCACCCTTTGCCCAAATGGCGTCCAGCCGCCGGTCAATTTCCGCGTAATCCGCCATGGCGTCCTCGTACACGGGATGGATGTGGGAGCCGGGCAGGATGTCGTGGAACTGGTTCAGCAGCAGCTTTTTCCAGCAATCGCGGATTTCATCCGCCGGGTATGCCGCGCCCTGGAAAGCAGCTGCAAAGGCGCAGATCATTTCCGTATCCCGCAGCTTGAATTCCAGCATCCGGTTCCATTTTTTCAGGTTGGATTTGGTGGTGAAGGTGCCCCGGTGCATTTCCAGGTACAATTCGCCATCCCACACGGCCAGCTTTTTGTTATCCTTCAGATTCTTGTGCAGGAAATCCGCTCCGCCGGTCATTTCGGTCTTGGGCATGGCGGACACCTTGGGGAAGCGCCGCACCATTTCCAGCATTTCTTCCGTCACGCCGCTGCCGCCGTCGCCGTAGCCGTACATGCTCAGGGTCTGGCCGCCAACCTCTTTATCCTGGTAGGCCTCCCAGTTTTCCTGAATCTGGCTGGGCATGTTCCAGGTGATGAAGTGGGTGGGGGGCACGCAGGCGTAAACGGTGCTTCCGTCGATGCCCTTCCAGATGAAATTGTTGTGGGGGAAGCGGTTGGTATCGTTCCAGGTGGACATTTTGTTGGAAACGAAGTAATCCACGCCGCTTTTGCGCATGATTTGGGGCATGATCCAGGAATTGCCGAACACATCCGGCAGCCAGGCGTTATCCACCGTTTTGCCGAACTTTTCCCGGAAATACTTTTGGCCGTACAGGAATTGGCGGATCAGGCTTTCGGCGGCGGGCACGTTGCAGTCCGGCTCGATATACATGGCGCCCAC
Organism: uncultured Eubacteriales bacterium; assembly: GCA_902764565.1. Taxonomy (GTDB): domain Bacteria; phylum Bacillota; class Clostridia; order Christensenellales; family Aristaeellaceae; genus RUG563. The sequence goes on along the minus strand of CACWWM010000037.1, from coordinate 5,420 downwards.
GGGCTCGAACTGGCCGGAGGCGATTTTTTCCTTGAGTTCCGCGAACAGCTCGGGATAGTATTTTTCCAGGGTTTCGTAGGTGTAGGCCTGGGTGTGGGTGTAGCGGAATTCAGGGTACTTGTCCATCAGGCGAAGCTGAATCAGCACCGTGCGGGCGTTTTTCTGCACCGCGTGGATGCGCCGCCAGTAGTAGGCGATATCCAGATGGGAATGGCCCACCAGCGCCACGTCGCCGCTGCCCTTAAAATCGGTGTTGGCGTAAATCGTTTGTTCGATGTGGGCCGCCGCCTCGTCCACGCCCGCCCAGGTGTCAAAGTCCACCTTGTCCAGGGCGCGGCTCAGCTCCGCAAACAGGAATTTGCGGTAATCCTCGTTAAAATACTCGCTGTTGGCGATGTCCAGCAGCAGGATGCAGTCGTACACCAGGGACTGCACGTTTTCCCGGATGGTGCAAAGGTACGCGCCCTCAAAAATCTGGCGGCAGCCCCGTATGCTCATCACGGCGTCGTTGCGCTCGTCGTCCGGCTTGGAGCGGTTGTAGGCCTCGATTTCGATGGTCAGATCGTCCCGGTCTATATAGGGGTTCAGCAGGATTCGCTCCCGGTTGGGGTCGATGCCGCCCACGTATTTTCCGTTGATCTTCACGATCATTTCCGCGGCGGTTTTCAGGGAAAAGTACACGTCCCGGCCCTTGAATTCCGGCGGAATGACGGCATGGCCCCTGATGAACGCGGTGCCGTCCGGGGTGAAATACATATCCCCGGCGCGCAGGGGGCGTTCCCCGCCGTCCGGATATTCGTATTCGTTTTCGCTGATCTGGCGGGCGTCCCGGATGGTTAAATCCGTCACCTCCGCCTTGTTTTCATAAATGCCCCGCTGGAGCCAGCCGAAGCGCAGCTTCGTCCATTCCTCGGGCCGCATGGAGCGCCGGATCACTTTCACATGTGCCATCGCTTGTTCCTCCCGTCAGACCCGATCCCAGAAAAAGGGCTTTTTGCGCACGGGCACCACGGTGACCGTTTGCCCTTTGTCTTCTTTGATTTTCTGCTCGATCCAGGCCGTGCAGCGGTTCAGGATCAGGCATTTGGAGCACTCCCCCCGGAAAACCAGGGTGAGCCTGTCTCCTTCCAGGGATTGATATTCCACCCAGCCCCCGTCGCCCTGGATGCGGGGGGCCAGCACGGTTTCGATATATTCCCTCACGAAAGGCACGCTCCTTATCATGAAACAAAATGCAAAAGTATTTTATCACGGTTGAGATTGGTGCGCAACGGCGGCTTTGGCGGATCAGTAGCCTTTTTTCAAATCCACCCGCCGCAGCAGGGGCCGGCCCGCGCAGTAGTTTTCAAAGTCCTCTAAGAACAGGGCAACGATGCGCTCCTTGGTGTAGGGCAGGGTCATATTGCCCGCCACGTGGGGGGCGATGAGCAGATTGGGGCAATCCCACAGGGAATCGTCCGGGGGCAGGGGTTCCTGCTCGAACACGTCCAGGGCGGCACACAGGCGGCCCGCCCGCAGTTCTTTTTCAAGGGCCTTCTGGTCGATCACCGATCCCCGGCCCACATTGATCACCAGCGCCTGATCGGGCAAAAGCGCCAAGCGGCGGGCGTCCAGCATGTGGAAGGTTTCCGGGGTGCCGGGCAGGGAGATCACCAAAATATCGGTTTCGGGCAGTACGGAATCCAGCGCGTCCTGCAATACCACCCGGTCAAACAGCCCCTGGGGGTTCCTGCCGCTGCGGTTGACGCCCACCAGGCTGGCCGGGCCGAAGGCCCGCAGGCGGATGGCGGCTTCCTGCCCGATGTCCCCGGTGCCCAGCAGGGCGACGCGGCTGCCCTTGATGGAGCGCACGGGCAGATCGCGCTTCCATTCCCGGCGGCGTACGATGGCGCTGTAATCCATCTGGCGGCGCAGCATTTCCAGGGCGCACATAACGATATGCTCGGCGATGGTCACGCCGTAAGCCCCGGAGGAATTGGTGAGCACCGCGTCGGGTGACGCAAAAACGCCGGGGCCGGTAAAATGATCCACTCCCGCCGAGGGCGTACACAGCCAGCGCAGGCGCGGGCTGTTCTGGGCGAGCCTGACGGACTGGCCGAAGACCACCTCCGCCTCGTCCAGGTACGGCAACGCCTGGGCGGTTTTCTGAAAGAACAGGGCTTCAAAGCCGTTTTTCTCCGCCGCGGCGCGAATTTGGCGGATATGAGCCTCCTCCAGCGCCGGGTTCACGGTTACAAGCCTTCTGGGCATGGGGGTTCCTCCTCTGGTTATAACGCTCGGCGTGCACCCATTCGGGGCCTTCCGAACGTTATTATACCAGCATCGCATGCCGGTTTTCAAGCCACAAATTGGAATCAAGGATAATTCAATTGACAAGCCGCCGCAACGGTAGTATAATACCATCCGTTAGGATCTTTTTGGCAGGTCAGCGCGTTTTTCCGGGAATATTGCCTGCCGTCTGATCAGGTGCATCCAATCAAAAATCGAAAAAGAAATGAGGCAACAAGTCATGAAGGGTAATGTTCTCGTCGGTCAGTCCGGCGGCCCCACCGCCGTCATCAACTCCAGCCTCGCGGGCGTTTTCAAGACTGCGAAGGAACGCGGCTTCAGCAAGGTCTACGGCATGCGTTACGGCATTCAGGGTTTCCTGGATGAACAGTACATCGATCTGTCCGAACACATCAAGAACGAACTGGATCTGGAGCTGCTCAAGCGCACGCCCTCCGCTTTCCTGGGCACCTGCCGCTACAAGCTGCCCGAAATCCATGAAGACAAGGCGATCTACGAGCGCATTTTCGAGCTGCTGGACAAGCTGGACATCGAAGTGTTCATCTACATCGGCGGCAACGACTCCATGGACACCATCCGCAAGCTGTTCGACTACTCCCTGCTGACCGGCGCGAAGCAGAAGTTCGTCGGCTGCCCCAAGACCATCGATAACGACCTGGCCATCACCGACCATACCCCCGGCTTCGGCAGCGCGGCCAAGTATATCGCCACCTCCACCAAGGAAATCATCTGCGACGCCATGGGCTTCTCCTATAAGAAGAAGAACGTGAACATCGTGGAAATCATGGGCCGCAACGCGGGCTGGCTCACCGGCGCCGCCGGGCTGTCCCGCAGCGAGGACTGCGAAGGCCCCGATCTGATCTATCTGCCCGAGCTGCCCTTCAGCATCGAAGGCTTCGTGGACGAAGTGCGCAAGCTCCTGGAAAAGAAGGACGTGGTGGTGGCCGTGGTGTCCGAAGGCATCAAGACCGCCGAGGGCAAGTACGTGTGCGAATACGCCACTGAAAACGCCACCAAGGACGCGTTCGGCCACATCCAGATGTCCGGCACCGCCGCCTATCTGGCCAGCGTGGTCAAGAACGAGCTGGGCTGCAAGACCCGCGCCGTGGAGCTTTCCACCCTGCAGCGCGCCGCAGCGCACCTGGCCAGCAAGATCGACGTAGATGAAGCGTTCAACGTGGGCGGCGCCACCGTGAAGGCTGCCGACGAAGGCTCCTCCGGCGTGATGGTCGTGATCGACCGCGTGTCCGACGATCCTTACCAGAGCGCTACCGGCGTGTACGACGTGCACCGCATCGCCAACGGCGAAAAAGTGGTTCCCCGCAAGTGGATCAACAAGGAAGGCAACTACGTTACCGAGGAATTCCTCGATTACGTGCGTCCCCTGATCCAGGGCCACTACACGCCCATGATGGTTGAGGGCCTGCCCCGCCACCTGAGCCTGAACCTGAAAAACTACGATTGGTGCGCTCCCCGGGGCAAGAAATAAGCACACCGGGCAGTATTGCCTTAAAGCCCCCGGAAAGAACGCGACGCTCTTTCCGGGGGCCTTCTTCTGTCGTGACAGGACAGGGGAAGGAGCATGAAGGACGCTTTAATGCAGAGTGGAGAGTTAAGAGTTGAGAGTTGAGATGATATCATGTTCATCACAAGAGCATCCTGCTTTGATTGACAATATTCATCTCCACTCTCAACTCTCCACTCTCAACTCTTTTGTTGCCTTAAAGTGTTCTTGAAACGGATGACCGAACCATAGGGGGAATTTCTATGAGCAAATATCGCTTGATCGCCCTGGATATCGACGGCACGCTGCTGAACAGCCGAAAGGAAGTGGCCCCGGACACCCTGCGGGCCGTCCGGCGGGCGGCGGAGGCGGGCATAGCCGTGGTGTTCTGCACGGGCCGCGCCGTGTCGGAGCTGGAGGAATTTTATCCCCTGCTGCCGGAAATCCGCTACGCCGTGTTTGCCAGCGGCAGCGGGCTGTATGATATTCAAAAGCGGGAAGCCTTTTCCCTGCGCGGCATTCCCCGGACGCAGGCGGAGGAGATCATGGCCCTGGCGGCCACCAAGGATATGATGCCCCAAATCGTTTTGGCCGACCGGGACGTGATTCAATCCTCCCACATGGACAAGCTGGATCACTACCACATGGGCATTTACCGGCCTTTGTATCAACGGGCCATGACCCTGACCCCGGATATTTTCGCGTTTTTCCGCGCCTGCCGGGACGAAATTCTGAAAATCAACATGTACCACGCCGACCCGGCGGAAAGAATCCGCACCCGGGCGCAGCTTGAGCATTTGCGGATGGAGAAGGTCTATTCGGAGGTGTCTTCCCTGGAGTGCTCCGCTTTGGGCGTCAACAAGGGCACGGGCCTGCTTCGCCTCTGCGACGCGCTGGGCATTGACCGGGCCGCCTCCGCCGCCGTGGGCGACGCGGAAAACGATATTCCCATGCTGCAAACGGCGGGCCTGGGCATCGCTATGGGCAACGGCGCCGACGCCGTCAAAAACGCGGCGGATCGGGTGGTGGCCGACATGGATCACGGCGGCTGCGCCGAGGCAATCGACCTGATTTTGCAGGGAATCGGGGTGAGAGGGTGCGCCGTGTGCTATGCTCCACGGGGGCGCTGATCGGGCGGCCCAACGGGCGGGATTACCGGCTGCTGGCGGGCTGCGGGAAAAACCTGCGCTGCGACGGGCTGGAATTCATGATGTACGATTCCTGGTACGATCAGGTGGAAGCCTTGGCTCGGTTCTTAAAGGATCTGGGCCTGCCCATCCCGGTGATGCACTGTGAAAAGAGCGTGGGGGAGGCGCTGAGTCAGGGGCCCGGGGAAGCCTGGGATCAGGCCATGGAGCGCTTTCAGATCAACTGCCAGCTTGCGTCGTTCTTAGGCGCGGACAGGCTGGTGACGCACCTGTGGAACGGCGTGCCCTCCGATACGCATTTTGCATGGCACCTGTCGGCCTATCCCCGATTAAAAGCCATGGCGGAACGGCACGGCCTGGATCTGCTGATCGAAAACGTGGTGTGCAGCCAAAGCGATCCCCTGACCCGGTGGAAGGAAATCCTGGCCGCCGATCCCCAGGCACATTTTGTTTTCGATACGAAAATGGCCGCCTTTCAC
>CACWWM010000036.1 GCA_902764565.1 uncultured Eubacteriales bacterium | reverse complement strand
CCGGTCCATAGGCCTTACCTCCGTTCCGTTTGCGTTATTTCATGACCCAGGCGAATGCTTTCGCCGTTCGGATATCCGCATCCTTGAAGTGATTCCCCGGGTTCCATTCCAGGGTCGTATGAATTCCCTGCGCTTTGAGCAGACCGTGCGCTTCCCTGATCCTGTCGCCCACCGTGGCCATCACGGGATTCCGGGTTTTTTCTTCCCTGTCGCCAAGGCTCAGATAGACGGTTTTAGCGTGCATGGCATGGGCCCGCAGATAGTCCGCAAAGCCCGGAAACCACACGGAGGGGGAAGCCGCCGCCACGCCCCGAAACACATCCGTCTGGCAGGCCGCCCACAAAGCGAACAGTCCGGCCAGCGAGTAACCGCCGAGATAATACGTTTTGCCCTTGTCGGCGGTGTGCTTCAATACCTCGGCCAGCGTATCCGCCGCGCCGCCCCCGAACGCTTCCTTGCCGAATACGGCGGGCGCTGCCCAGGGGGACAGGTCGTTATTCCAGTTTTGCACCCTGACGGCGAGCAGGCAGAAATCAGCCGCCGTCAGCTTCCGGATCTCCGCCGTCTCGGTTTCCATACCCGCAAGATCGTGGTCATCGACCGCCTGGATCAGCACGATGGAAGCGTCGGGGTTTCCATACGCGGTGATCCCATGCCCGTTTATCTTTCCCATTCTTCCTTCTCCGAAAATCCAACTGCTGCGGCGCGTCAGACTTTTCTGTGAATCCCGATGTCGTCGTTTTTCTGGAAGCCCAGGGTAATGGTGTCGCCGCCCATTTTCTGCCGCAGGGCGTATACCGCCGCTTCCAGCTTGTCCTGCTTCTCCCGCTTTTTCTTCTGCTGATTATCGCCCATCAGGTCGAACAGGCTGACCTGTTCCGTTTCTTCGCCGGCGGGGATCAGCTTTGTAACGCCCACGGTGAGGGCGCGGATGGGCGCGTTTTCTCCGATGGGCCAGTGGCTTTCGATCAAGTCCATGGCCACCTTCTGAATCTCGTGCTGCAAATAGGTGGCGTGATCCAGGGAAGTCTGCCGGGAAATCACCCGCAGATCGGGGGATTTGATCTGTACGGAAATCACGGAGCCTTTCAGTTGATGGCGGCGGAGGCTTCCGGCAATTTCATCCGCCAGCACGGAAACGCCGGTCATGATTTCTTCCTTCGCCACCAAATCCCGCCTGAAGGTCATGCCCCGGCTGACGGATTTGATCTCCGGTTTTTCTCCCCATTTTCGCACCGGTTCCCCATCCAGGCCGTTGGCATACTGCCACAGCATTTCTCCGCCCTTGCCCAGCAGCGCCTGAATCCGTTCCCTGGGCTGCACGGCTAAATCGCCGATGGTATGAATGGATTTTTTTCCCAGCGCCTCCACGGACGCTTTGCCCGCGAACAGCAGATCGGAAACGGGCAGGGGCCAGAGGATTTCCTTGAAATTGTCCTCGGTGATCACGGTGGTGGCGTCCGGCTTTTTGTAATCCGAGCCCATCTTGGCGAACACCTTATTGAAGGACACGCCCACGGAGATGGTGATGCCGATTTCACGCTTTACCCGTTCCCGGACGGTATCGGCCAGCTCGCGGGGCAAAAGATGATAAAACTCCGGCGCGCCGGTCATGTCCAAATAGGATTCGTCGATGGACGCGGGCTCCATAAAATCCGTATAGTCATGGTAAATTGCGTTGACCTGATCGGAGATTGTTTTGTAGTAACTGTGCCTGGGCGGAACGAACACGATGCCGGGGCATTTCTTTTTCGCCTGCCACACCGTGTCGGTGGTTTTCACGCCGCGCTTTTTCGCCAGCTCGTTCTTCGCCACCACAACGCCCAGCCGGTTTTCCGGGTCGCCCGCCACCGCCATGGGAACGTCCCGAAGCTCCGGCCTCTCCAGGATTTCGCAGGACGCAAAGAAGTTGTTGCAGTCACAATGGAAAATCAAACGGGGCTTTTTCTCCATGGCAGCCTTCTCCTTTGCGTTTTCTTCTTCTATTATACTGAAAGAACGGCGGCCCATCAAGAGGCGTCCGATGCTTTTTGGCTTTTCACGGGCAGCGCCTTGCTTTTCTGTATTGCGTCTTGATTTCTCAAAACGAAACTGTTATAATGACGCTGCTGAAAAGCAGAAAAAAATGAAAGCAGGAAAAATACAAAAAAGGGCTTGACTATGACCGCGCCAGCAGGTGAAAATTTGCATACAGGCAGGATGCGTATGCCCGTTTTTTCCCTGCCGCACAGAACATCCGGGTGCGTTTCCGGAGCTTTTTATTCGTTTCGGCGCCTTTTGCGCCGATTGGATCGCAGGAGGTAGAATATGAGTACCTCTGGTTATATCACCATGCAGGAAGCCATTCAGGCGGTGCCTTTGCCGTTTTTGGCCAACCGCGCCCTGCTGCCGAATCTGCTGCAAATCCTGCTGCTGTTTTTGACCGTGCTGTTTGATCCCTATATCCTGAAAAAGCAAAGGCGGATCATGCTCGTAATTATCGCGCTGATTTTCAGCATGGTGGGGCAGGATCTGGTCGCCGACCAGCTGAGCAGGTACCAGTATGCGACGCCGCTGCGGACGATCCAATCCATTTACGGGTATTCGGTGCGGCCCGTGGTGGTGCTGCTGTTTTTCTATATCATCGAACCGGGCAAACGCTATAAGCTGTCCTGGGGGCTGATCGCAGTGAATACAGCCGTTTACCTGACAGCGTTTTTTTCGCCGTTGGCTTTCTATTTCTCGGATGACAATCATTTTGGCCGCGGCCCGCTGGGGTTTACCTGCCATATCGTAAGCGGCATTCTGATCGCTTATCTGCTGTACCTGATCTACCTGGAAGCGAAACGCTGGCGCAGCCCGACGATCCTGATTCCCATCCTGAGCGTGCTGTTCATTGTCGGCGCGGTATGGCTGGATTCCGAGATCGACGCCACGGACGAGGGCCTGAGCTATCTGACCATTTCCATGGTCAGCTGCAGCTTGTTCTCCTATATCTGGCTGCACCTGAAATTCGTGCGCGACCATGAGGACGCGCTGATGATGGAGCAGCGGGTGCAGATCATGCTCACGCAGATTCGCCCGCATTTTCTCTATAACTCCCTCACGGTGATCCAGGATCTGTGCCGCACCGATCCGACGCAGGCGGAAACAGCTACCTTGCAGTTTGCAAAATATCTGCGCGGGAATATGGACGCTTTGCAGAACAACGCTCCCATTCCCTTCACCGAAGAGCTGGAGCATACGAAGGAATATCTGGCGCTGGAGAAGATGCGCTTTGAGGATAAGCTGACCGTGCGGTACGATATTCAGTGCGAAACCTTTTCCCTGCCTACCCTGACGCTGGAGCCTATCGTGGAAAACGCCGTGCGCTACGGCGTCCGCGGCAACAGCGGCGGCAGGGGAGAGGTGGCCATCGCCACAAGGGAATATCCCGACCGTTATGAAATCACCGTGAACGACAATGGCCCCGGCTTCGACCCGGAAGCGCCGCTGAAGGAGGATGGCCGTTCCCACGTCGGCGTCAGGAATGTGCGGGATCGGCTCGCCAAAATGTGCGGCGGCACGCTGACCATCCAATCCGCGCCGGGGAAGGGAACCCGCGTGACCATCACGATTCCGAAGGGGGAAAACGCACCGTGAAAATCTTCGCCATCGACGATGAACCCAAGGCTCTGCGGGTGCTGTGCCGCGCCATAGCCGAAGCCGCGCCGGACGCAGAGCTTCGGGAGTTTGAGCGCCCCGCCGATATGATCGCGGCGGTGGAGGGAGGAGAAACGCCCGACGTGCTGTTTTCCGACGCGGATATGCCGGAAATGAGCGGCGTGGAGCTGGCGAAAACGCTGAAGCTTCGCTGCCCTATGCTGAACGTGGTTTTCGCCACGGGCTATGACGACTATATGCGCGACGCCCTGAACCTTCACGCCAGCGGGTATCTGAAAAAGCCCATCACGGCGGAGGACGTGCGCGCCGAACTGGAAAACCTGCGCCATCCCGTCAGGCCCTCCCCTCATCGGGTGCGTTTCCAGTGCTTCGGGAATTTTGAAGTGTACATCGACGGCCATCCGGTGACCTTCCGCCGTGAGAAAACGAAGGAATATCTGGCTTATCTGGTGGATCGGGAAACCATGTGCACCGGGGCCGAGATCGCCGTGGCGCTTTGGGAGGACGACGTGAACGCCTCGTATCTCCGCACGCTGCGGAAAGACCTGATCGATACCTTCACCGCGGCGGGCTGCGCGGATATTCTGATCAACGCCTGGCAGCGGCAGGGCGTCCAGGCAGACCTGGTGGACTGCGACTACTACGATTGGAAGAAGGGCAAACCCTGGGCCATCAACGCCTACCGGGGCGAATATATGACCCAATACTCCTGGGCGGAGCTGACCCACGGAAAGCTTGAAAAACAAGCGTAATGGGCCAGCCGTTTAGGGCTAATATATGAAGAGTACAGAGTGCAGAGTACAGAGTGCAGATTTATTTAGTTGAACGCTTTGGATTCCAGTATAGACAGACTATATTATCTGAACTCTGAACTCTGTACTCTGCACTCTTTTGCTGACATAGACTTCATTCGTCATGATTGAATAGCTGCAATCCCACATCAAAAAGCGGGCTTCGGCCCGTTTTTTTGATGCTGTTCAGGCGCTGCTCCCGGCGTTTTTTCTTTTGCTTTTCACCGGGCTTTTCACGAAAAATACGATTTTCATAATATTTTATAGTTTTGTAATAATTTTCTGGAAATAAACGGCTTTCATTCCCCTTTTTTGGGTTTCGTGTTACGCTTTTGCAACGCTTTGCCTGTTAAAATATCCTCACAAACAATCCTCAAAGGAGGAATCCACAGTGATTGTGATCTGTGTGGAAGACTCGCTGCTGACAGTATGCGCTTTGCAGCAGACGACGCAGCAAATTGCGCCGGACGCCCGGGTATTTGCCTGCCTCACCGTGGCGGAAGCGGTGGAAACGGCGCGGGAAAACGGCTGCGACGTGCTGCTGACCGAAATCGACATGGGGAAGAACGGAACCGGGGGGATCGAACTGGCCCGGCAGATCAAGGAAATCAACCCCCGTGTCAACATTATTTTCATCACGGTGTACCCCGAACGGGAATATGCCAAGGACGTGCTCCGGCTTCGGGCCAGCGGGTATGTGCGCAAACCCTTTTCCGCGGCGGAGCTGAAAAGGGAATTTGATAATCTCCGCTATTCGGTGAAATGATTTCGGCAATCGAGGTGCGATTCGATTGCGGATTCGATCAATAGAGATGAAAAACAGAAAGAAGGAGCAAAACATGAAATTTCCCAACGCGGTCAACGGCGTCAAGAAGATTTGCTTAGCCGAAGTGCTGCAGATTCTCGCCGTCATCATGGGTATTTCGCTTATCGTGGTGCTGGTCGCCAACAACGTCACGCTCGGGGCCGAAGCGCTGAACCAGGAAAGCGCGCCCTCTGCGTTTGTGTCAGCCTTTGGCATCGGCGCGTCTCTGGTGGGTCTGGCCGCTTTCGTCCTGAACCTGCTTGGCGTGATGACCGCCCAAAAGGACGACGATAACTTCAAAAAGGCGTTCCTTTTCATCCTCATCGGCATCGTGTGCAGCGCCGTCAGCGCCGTGTTCAACAGCAATGACGGCCTGAAGCGCTGGATGGACACCGTCAGCACCCTCAGCAGCCTGTTCGCGTCCTACTTCGTCCTGAGCGGCATCGCCAGCCTGGCGGGCAAGTACCCGGACAACGCGACCATGAACCTGGCCCTGAAAGCCCGCGCCAGGCTGGTGGGCACCTTCTCCGCCACCGTGCTCATGCAGTTGGCCGCGATTATCTTCCCCATCCAAAGCTGCACCGTTCTGTCCGTCCTGTGCGTCAGTATCCCGCTGATGCAGCTTGTTTCCTGCATGCTGTATATGATGACGCTGGCCAAGTGCAGGAGAATGCTCGCCAAGCCTCCGCGCCGTTCTGACAGCCGTCTTCACGACCGGGGCGTGAGCGTGCCGGAATATTCCGCTTTGACGCGCTGATTTTCTTTCTCTGATTCCTCTTCCCGGTTTACCGCCGGCTTTTTATCCATGGAAAAGCACGAATGAGCTACTGATGAAAGGATTATAAAATGGGCAAAAATCCTGATAGCTATCTTTTATATGAATACATGGATAAAGTGCCTTTTACAGTGAGGATGAAAGTCCTCCTTGACGCGCCGGTTGACAGGGCAATGCTGACGGACGCGGCGCAGGAGGCGATTGGGCGGCTTCCGTATTTCAGCGTAAAGGTCGGGCTGGACGAAGGACAGAATTATACCCTGGAACACAACGACAGGCCCATTGCCGTGCTGCCCGAAAAGGACGAACGGCTGGCCCTGGGCAGCGATGCGGTAAACGGGCATCTGTTTGCTATCACCTATCGGGAAAACTGCGTCTTTTTCAACTATTCCCACGCGCTCTGCGGGGCTGCGGGCGGGCTTTTTTGGGCAAAAGCCACATTATACCAGTACATGATCAAAAAGTACGGGCCCCTTGAAGCGCCTGGGGACGTGAAGCTGCCGGGCACGCCCGTTGCCGACGGCGAGCTGTTCTTCCCCGACGCCGACGAGCTGCCCGACGACGAGCCGATCGCCCATTATATGGGCGGCGATACCAACCTGCATCTGGGCAGATTCCTCAAGTACCTGTTCAATCCCTTCGCGAAGGATTGCTATTACTATCAGGTGGAAATCCCCGTCAAGGACTTTATGGACTACGCGGCCAGAATCGACGGAAGCCCCAACACGATCCTGACGGCGATGATGTTCAAGGCGAGCTCCCGCCTGTTCAAGGAGAAGAAAGGAACCTTTCTTGCGGGGAGAATCGCGGCGGATTACCGCAAGGACATCGGCGCGGAGCTTTCCTATCGGGATTTTGTCCGCTTTGCTCACGTCCGCTACGAATGGAGCATGAAGGACGAATCCATCCAAAAGCTCAATATCCGCGCAAGGGGGGCGCTCATTGCCCAGAATCAGCCGGAGCTGAGCTTCGAGCGGTTTAGAAGGTTGGACAAGGCGCACAAAGGCATTGACGGACAGCCGAACCTGAAAGCAAAAAAGCAGTTTGCCGCAAAGAACAGCACCTTCCGGAGCGATCCCCGCGATACCTATACCGTCAGTTATGCGGGGAAAACGGATTGGGGCGGAATGGGCGAGCATATCAAGGGCTTCTATACCATCACGGACGGCGACCTGATGATTGAAGTAAACGCCCTGAAGGACACCTTCTGCATCACCTTCCAGCTCATCAACAAGGATCAAAAGCCCCTGGATTTGTTCTGCCAGGTGCTTCGGCAGGAGAACATTCCTTACAGCGTATCGGAACGGTATACGCGGTATATGCCGAAGATCGAGCTGCCCGCCTGATCTGTTTCCCTGAACGTGCAAATCGGCAGCAGGAAAAAATCATATCACGAAAACCGCAGACCCCATTTGCCATATCGCATTGCAGCAGCCTCAAATCATTTCTCCGATTTTCATTCAACGGAATGACATCCTTCCGTCTGCGGATTATCCTCAGCTTTTGAGGGCTTTCAGTCTAATACGTGAACAAATTGCGCCGCCGTAACGATTGATGGAACAAATCCTGAGTATATCTCATCAGCCGGCTTACGGACATAATTGATGATGGCAAAAAAGCCCCTGTGAAGATTATAGGCGCAGCTGAAACCGTTAAGGACATCATGAAAACAACAGGATTTGATCAGATTCTTTCGCGGGACGGAACCCACCGAAAAATCATAATCTGAGACGCTCCTTTCATGGGCCGACCATGGGGGATGAATATAAGGAGGATCGTATGATGAAAAAGATTTCAGCCCTGCTCATTCTGCTTCTGCTGTGTTTGGCAGCCTTGCCTACGCTGGCGGAAAATGAACCCGCGCTGCTCTCGGAATACTGGACGGAAGATTCAGCGGCGGCGGAGAGCCTGAACGCTTACCTGCTGGCAGTCACAGACGAAGCGTCGCCCGATTATATTCCCGTGCCGGATCGCATTGCCGTGTTTGACCTGGACGGCACATTGATGTGCGAAACCTACCCCTTCTGTTTTGAATACATGGTGTTTGCGGATTATGCCCTGAACAGCGGCAGCAATACCATTACCGACGAGGTCAGGGCGGTGGCGCAGGAAATCATGGACGCCGCGGGCGGCGATAAGCCCAGCGGTATGAGCACCCGCCAGGCAGCCGCAGGCGCCATTGCTTACCGGGGAATGACCATGGAGGAACTTGCTGAAATGGTATGCGCTTTTAAGGACAGCGAAGCCATGGGCTTTTCCGGCCTGAAGCGCGGAGAAGCGTACTATAAGCCCATGCTGGAGCTGTTCGACAAGCTGCTGGAAAATGAATTCACCGTGTACATCGTTACAGCCACCGAGCGGAACATCGTTCGTGAAGTGATCCGCGGGACGCTGAACATTCCGCCCGCCCATGTGATCGGCACGGAATATGGCTATGCCGCCACAAGTCAGGGCGAAACGGCGGATGCGGATTATACCTTCCAGCCTGCCGATCAGATCGTATTTGATGGCAGCTACGATGGCGAGAACGCCAAAACCAGCAAGGTGGACGCCATTGTGCGGGAAATCGGCCAGCAGCCGGTGCTGGCGTTTGGCAATTCTTCCGGGGATCTGGCCATGGAAATCTACACCATTTCCAATAACCCCTACAGGAGCGCGGCCTATATGGTGGTGGCGGACGATGAGGAACGGGAATACGGAAGCGCGGATGGCGCAGCCGAAAAAAAGGCCAGCTATGAAAGCATGGGCATCGGCGTCATTTCCATGCGGGATGACTTCGCAACCATTTATGGCGGCGGCGTTCAGAAAACAGAGATTGTGCAGGCCGTGAAAGCTCCCGCCGCGGAAGAGGCCCCTGCCGTCACGGAACCCATTCCCGCAGCGGAAGAAACAGAAGAAACCGGCAGCCTTCAGTATGTGATGTATCTGGGCACCAACGACAAGGATACCGACAAGCCTGTATTTACGCAGGCGGAAGCGATGGAAAATGCCCGCGCTGTCCTCATCCGCCACTTTGGCGGCTACACCATTCAGGAAGCTCATGGCGGCTGGATCGGCGACGACGGCATGGTGTACCAGGAGTATACGCTGGTCATTTATCTCAGCGACACCACGGAAGATCAGGTTCACGCCGCGGCGGATGAACTGATCAGGTTGTTCAATCAAAGCTCCATCCTGATCCAGGCCACCCCGACAAAAACGGAATTCTATTCCACGAACTGATTTATCAGGAGAGGATTTTCCGGGAGTATTATGCCGTCAGCCTGATACTCGTTCCCCCTGCTCAAGGGCTGGCTCCCCGGCACGGCGGGCACGATCGCAGCCTGCTTTATCCGGATGTTCTGTGCGCCGTTCATCTTTCCATGGCGCATGAAGCATCCGGAGCGCGGGCAGGCACAGCGTTAACATGACCAAATCTATATCTGAAAGGATGGATCTGAATGCAAAAGAAAATGAACACGATGACCCTCTGCCATGTGATCCTGATGGGAATTCTGGCTGTGCTGAGCTGTGTCAGCGCCGGGATTATCTTTTCCGGACATATCCCCGAAGGCTATGGAATCGTTACCGACGCGCAGAAGAACGCTTCCTTCATCATCGGCCTTGGCCATGCTGTGAATGCGCTGGCGCTGATCTGCGGCATGGTGTACCTGCTGAAAGGCAGCGGCAAAAACGTGGCGGGCTTATATAAAGCCTTCCTGATGCTGGTCGCGCTGGGTCAGATCCTGCGTTTAATCGGCAAGCTCGTCTTCCCCGGCTTCGACGCAATCGCGTGTCTGATCATTGCGTGCATTGTCCTCCTTCTGATCCTGACCTTTGTAAAGGATTTGGGCAAAACGAGGACCCAGTGCGTGTACTATATCCTGCTTGCCGTGGAACTGGCCCTGGCGGTTCTCCTGTTTGACAGCCGGGAAGCGCTTTCCAGCATTGCCAGCGGCCTGACCCGCCTGGTGCTGGCCGGTTCCATCGGGATTGCCATTTGGGAAAAGTACAAGGATAAGGCTGCCAGAGGCAAGTAAAGGGAGGAAAACACGATGAAGATCACAGGCTTTAATCCGCTGATCGTGACCAAGGACGCAGAAAGCGCGGCCGCGCTGTTTGAGGCGCTGGGCTTTGAGCAGCGCCATCACGGGCGCGCCGTGAACACGGAAGGCAGGGACGTCAGCGGCATTCGCATGAAGGACGCGAACGGCTTTTATGTGGATGTGTCGCAGAATGACACTGTGCCGCAGGATCTGACGCTGATCCGCATCAACGTGGACGACTTCGACGAGGCGTATGCGTTCCTGCTCTCAAAAGGCTTCAGCAATCCGAAGGGTGACAGGACGGTTGACACGCCTTTAACCCCATGATCCTTTCCAGGGACGCGGATGAGATCATCAAGCTGTTCGAGGCCCTGGGCTTTGAGCGCCAACACAAGGTGGACAACATCGACGGCAAGGACATCTCCAGCGTCAGCATGACGGACGCCAACGGCTTCCGTGTGAACGTGGCCCGGGTGGAATCCATGGACAGGGACATGACCACCATGCGGATGAACGTCCGCGACTTTGACGAGGCCTAACCCCAATCAATATTGAAAGGAAGATTTTCAGATGAGAAAACTGAGAACGATCATGAGCCTTCTGCTTGCTGCCCTTCTGATTGTATCCGCGTTCCCGGACTGCAATACAAAGGCGGAGTCATCTGTCAAAACGGGAATTATCGGCGCGATGGATGAGGAAGTGGATTCTCTGAAAAAAGCGGTCAGCGATGCAAAAACCACAAGCATCGGCAGCATGGAGTTTTGTCAGCATGCCTCCGGTTCCGTTGGGAGTACCGGCTCCGCCGGCGATGCTGCGGATTTCATCCGTGATCTCCAAAACGACTGGGATCAGCTTCGCATCCGGGTTGACCCGGGGATTGCTGTCATAAAGACCGTCAATATCAGACATCAGAATCAGGAGATCTGCATGAATGGCAATGGATACAAGTGCAGCCAGCGAATCATTGTCGCCGATGCTGGAAATCTCATCGGTTGCCATCGTATCATTTTCATTCAGAATCGGCATAGCCGACATCTGCAAAAGGCGGTTCATCGTATTCTCGAAGTTCTTCCGTCTGGATGCTTCATTGAGATCTTCGCCAGTCAGAAGGACCTGGGCTACGATATGATTGTATGCTTCAAACAGGCGATCATAGGTATACATGAGTTCACACTGCCCGACAGCGGCAGCAGCCTGCTTGCTAGCCATGTCTTTCGGACGCTGAGCAAGTCCGAGTTTGCCGATTCCCATGGCGATGGCACCAGAGCTTACCAGAACGATTTCATTTCCGGCATTCTTCAGATCGCTCAGCACTTTGACGAGTTTCTCGATATGCCTGATATTCAGACTGCCATTGGCATAGGTCAGGGTGCTGGTTCCGACTTTGACGACAATACGAGACATATGAACCTCTTTTCTGATTGATCCTATTATATAGGATGAAGCTGAAC
The DNA here is from genome assembly GCA_902764565.1 of uncultured Eubacteriales bacterium. GTDB lineage: Bacteria > Bacillota > Clostridia > Christensenellales > Aristaeellaceae > RUG563. The sequence goes on along the minus strand of CACWWM010000036.1, from coordinate 97 downwards.
TGACTTGAAAAAATATGCAGGAATCTGGCTGTTTCAGCACAGCAAGTTTACAGAATTTCTGCTTGAAATTTTTCGATCTGCAGTGCGATAATACGTC
>CACWWM010000035.1 GCA_902764565.1 uncultured Eubacteriales bacterium | reverse complement strand
TGCAGGCCGCCCGCCAGAATTTCGGAGGAGGAAGCGGAGCTGCCGTTCACCAGCATCACCAGGGGGATATCGTCCTTCCCGGCGGTCATGGTCAGGTCTTCCCGGGTGCCGTAGCGATCCATGCTGTATACCAGAACGCCGTCCTCCAGGAACAGATTGCCCACGTCCCGCGCGGCGTCCACCCAGCCGCCGGGATTGTCGCGCAGGTCCACCACCAGAGTTTTCGCGCCCTGGGCTTTCAGGGCTTCAAGCGCGGCGGAGAATTCTTTTTGACATTCGCCCGCGAAATCATACAGGACGATATAGCCCACCTGATCCTTAAGCATGGTGAAATCCACCTGATTCACGTGGATCACGGCCCGGGGGATCCGGAAGGTCAGGTATTCGTCCCCGCGCTTCACTTCCACTTCCACGATCTCGTCCACCTTGCCGCGCATGACGTTCACGGCGTTCTGCATGGAATACACGTCTACTTCGATATCCTCCACCCGCACCAGCAGGTCGCCCTTTTTGATTCCGGCCCTCTCGGCAGGGGTGTCCTTGAATACGCGGGTGATGGTAACGGTATAATCGGCGGTGTTGCCCAGCATCTGAATGCCGATGCCGGCGTATTCGCCCCCGTCGTCCTCCCACATCTGGGTCCATTCGGCGTCGTTATAGTAGAACGTATAGGGATCTTCCAGGCCGTACAGCAGGCCCCGGGTGGCGTTTTCGATCAGCTTATCCACGTCCGGCTCCTGATAGTACCACTGCTCGATATATTGGAGGATGACATCCATTTCGGCATAGCGGTTCAGGCGCTCGTATTCCTCTTTGCTGATGGTGACGGTGTCGTCTTTCCTGCTGAAAAAATCCATAATCCCGGAAGCATGTCCGTTCATCACCATCAGGCCGCTCAGCAACAGAATCATCGCGCAGAATACTGCCAGCTTTTTCTTCATGGATTATCCTCCCGGCGCGGTCAGCGCCCCTTTTTTGCCTTTGATTTATTATTGCCGCATTTCCGCATTTCAAGCAGCATTTTGAAGGTGACGGCGTCCTCAAATTTCCGCAGATCCAATCCCACCTGCCGCTGCACCTTGTCCAGGCGGTACACCAGGGTGTTGCGGTGGATGTACAGCTGCCGGGCGGTATCGGACAGGTTCAGATCCTTCTTGAAGAACATTTCGATGGTGTACAGCATTTCTTCCCCGAAGAGCCGGGCCGTGGAGCGGTTGAACAAAAGCCCGTGGTAATGCTCCGCCATTTCGGGGGACAGATCGGACAGGAAGCGTTCCAGCATCATGGAGCGGTACACGTGAATGGTGCGCTCCGGGGCGTAGGCGCGGCCGATTTCGATGGCGCGCCGGGCCTGCCGGAAGGAGGCGTGCAGCTCGGCCACGGATTTTGCGATTTCGCCGATGCCCACCGTAACCGGCAGGGCGATTTCGCCCATCAGCGTTTCCTGCACGGCGCAGGCGAACTGGCGCAGCTCGTCTTCGTCCTCTACGCCCGTCACGTCCTTGATGAAAGCGGCGGTATGCTTGTCCATAGCCACCAGCACGTCCGTGGGGTTGCGGGGCAGGAATTCTTCCAGGATATCAAAGGCGCTGCGCTGCTGCACCTGCACCATATGCATCAAAAGCACGCACCGGGGCATGGCCGGCTGAATGCCGTGCTCGTCCACCATGGCGTCCAGCTCCGCCAGGGAAAGCTCGTTTTGCAGAATGCGCTGGTAAGCGTTGTTCAGATCGTTGCCCGCTTCGTTGGCGGCGATCACAGCGCCGATCATGGCGTCGCAGAGCACAAAAGCGTCCCGGGCGGCGTCCTGGTCGGTCATGGTGGTCATCAGCACCCATTGGGGCGCGGAAGCGCACACCTGATACAGCCGCCCGTCCTGGGCGACGGGAACGCCGGGCTGACCCAGCGCCGGCAGGGTGAAACAAATATCTTCGTTGGGGATCAAACAGTTGCCGTCCGTATCCAGCAGCGAAATAGGCGTCCGCAGCCGCGCGAGCACCTGCTGCACCTGTGCGATCAGGCGATTGTCCATGCCATCGAGCCTCCCCTTACATACGAAATAGCGTGATATCAAACCACACCATCATACATTATACCACGTTTTTCCGTCCTTTGCATTCGTTTTCAGTTGGATTCCGTACTTTTTTCTGACAAAATGATGTCGTCGCGCAGGCGGTAGATGGTAGCGCCCCGCGTTTTTTTGCAGAACGCTTCCGCCCACCAGCTGATATCCTTTACCGCGTCGAACTGCACCTTGCCGTAGCGCACGCCGTTTCGCTTTTCGCCGGCCATGTTGCTGTCCATCCAATGGACGGTATTGGCGTCCGGGTCGTAATCCGATATCATGATGGCGCTGTGGGCCCCTGTGCCGTAGTAGTACTGCGCCGACATCTGAAAGTAATCGCCCCGGCGCACCTGCCGCATGAATTCCAGGGCCTTTTCCATGTTTTCTTTCTTGGAAAGGGAGGAATCATACAGGAATTGGGCGGCGACGTAGAAGGGATTTCCTTCCTCCGCCGGCACGTCCTCCCAGCAATAGCCGTAGGCGCGGGGCTTGCATTCCTTGGCGGGCAGGTTGTTGGGGATGGTGAGCGCCGTGTCCGGGTATTCCGCCATGCGGAAGCGGGCGCAGTTTTCCCGGAACACATGCACGGTAAAGTTTTTGCACACGTAAATGTCGCTGGCGTATTGGGCCCGCTGCAGCTTGCCGTTGGCCTTCACAAACAGCGTGCGGCCCGTTTCGATGATGCTGTCGATAAACATATCCCGGGCCGTTTTCCCGGCGTTTTCGGCGTTTCCGGCGGGGGCGTCCTCCGCCAGAGCGGGCAGGCAAGCCATGCAGCAGAGCAAAAATGCAAGGAAAAGCGCGGCGCTTTTTTTCATCATGGTTAAGTCTCCCTTTCAGCCGCCGTACCGTCGGCCAATCCGACTGCGGACGCGGCTTTTTACCGCTTCATTTTATTGCAGAAAGTGTCGTTTTGTCAATTCCCGAAAGATGTACACATTGTAAATTGTTTTTGGCTGTGATATAATTTTTTGCAGCGAGAACGCGCGGAACAGGAGAGAAAACGATGAAGGCATACGGCACGTATTTTCAAAACGATCCCAAGCGTCCCCTGGTATACGGCGAAGTGGAATTGATCAACCCGCCCCGGCAGCGGCTGCGGGGAGAGCCCCCGAAGGAAGGGATTCTTTGCCATCCCGTCATGGTGGGCTTCTGCGGCACGGATTACGAACTGATGAAAATGGGCAGCCGGGGGGAACTGGGCCCCAAATTCCCCGCCGGGCAAAACCGGCTCATCAACGGCCACGAGGGCGTGGTATGGGTGCCGGAGCAGAACCGCTTCGCCATCGTGCTCATCCGCGGCGGGGACAGCGTCGACCCCACCCGCTACACCGAGGATGAAACCTATTTTGAATACGGCTGCGACCAGGCGGACGGCCTGTTCTGCGACAGCATTTTCGTCAATCCCGATATGCTTTTGAGCATCCCGGACGGGTATGTGAAGGACGGCAAGCTGGCCCTGTCCTTCGCAAAGAAAATGGTGTTTCCCGATCCCTTCGCCTGCATGCTGTTCCAATTGGAACGCATGGAGGATTTGGGCAGCGCCCACTGGTTCCGCCAAACGGCCCGCCGCAGGAATTGCGATCTGGACACCGCCCGAAAATTGGCGGCGGACGAAATTTTTGCGCGCACGGTGGTTTTCGGCCTGGGCACCACCGGCATGTTCATCGGGGACGTGATCCGTCAGGCGCACCCGGATGCGGAAATTTATTTTGTGGGCCGCAGCCCGGAGGACAGCCCCAAGGTACGCTTCGCCGTGGAAACGGCCAGGGCGCATTATGTGCGGAATACCTACGGCGATCCCGCCGACTGCGCCAAGGCCATCTGCGCCGCCATGGGAGGCCGGGCCACCTGCTTTATCGGGGTCAGCGGCGCCAACGTGGAGCATGAAATCGCTTTCCAATATAAAGTGCTGGGCTGCAACGGCATTTATGATTCCTTCTCCCTGGGCCCCCGGATCGCCTTTGACACCATGCCCTTCGGCTTTGAAAACCACCTGATTTTCGGCTCCATCAATTTCCGGCAGGATCACATGGAAAAGGCCATCGAGATGCTGTCCCGCAGCCGGTACGACGAGATCGTGGGTCTCATCGACCGGGAGGAATTCGCCGCCGACCCAATCGGCGCATACGAAAACAGGATTTACTGCAAATCCGCGCCCATGAAAACCGCCGTGATCTGGAACAAGGCGTTTATTGATACGGAACGATAGGAGAGGAAAACTCAGGGGGGAACCGCTCTTTTGTGTCCAAAGAACGGTTTCCCCAGGCCCCCTCCGGGAAAACCATTCTTCCGGGTGGCAAAAGCGCCGGATTCCCTTTCGGCTTTCTTGGAAAGGGGTCTGGGGGAAACCATTCTTTGGCCTCCAAAGAATGGTTTCCCCCAGGAAAGAAAGGAAAAAACATGATCGACGCGCACGTGCATTTGTGGGAAAAGCAGCGGGGAAAGGTCAACGGCCTGCCGGTGTACGATATAGGCGGGGGCAAAAGCATGTTCGGGGCCGAGGTGCGCCAGATGCTGCCGCCGTACATGACAGACGGGGTGAACAGCGCCGAACGGCTGCTGGCCAGCATGGATTTTGCCCAGGTGGCCGGGGCGGTGGTGACCCAGGAATACATCGACGGCAATCAGGACGCATATTTGAAGCGCGTCCGGAAGGAAAATCCCCTTCGCTTCCGCGTGACCGCTTTGTATGAGGAAAAGGGCCTGCCCGATACGGTGGGCGCGGATGGAATCAAGCTCTGCGGGGGCCGCATGGCGAACCCCGATCTGACCAGGTGCGAAGCGGTATTCGCCAAGGCGGCGGAAAAAGACTTATTCATCGCCATCGACATGGCGGACGGGGATACGCAATGCGCGTCCCTCCGGGAAATGGCGCAGCAATTCCCCAGGCTCCGCATCGCCATCGGCCATTTCGGCATGGTGACAAGGCCCAACTGGCAGGAGCAGATCAAACTGGCCAGCCTGCCCGGCGTGTATGTGGAAAGCGGCGGCATCACCTGGCTGTTCAACAGCGAATTTTACCCCTATCCCAGCGCGGTGCGGGCCGTTTTGGAGGCCCGGGACATCTGCGGCATGGAGAAGCTCATGTGGGGCTCGGACTATCCACGCACCATGACCGCCATCACCTACCGCATGAGCTGGGATTTCATCGCAAAATCGCCTCTGCTGACAGAGGAAGAAAAACAGCTCTTTTTGCACAAGAATGCGGAAGCATTTTACCGTTTTACCGGCTTGCCGGATATGCCTTATATACACCACATGGCAGAGTGAACGAAAGGTTCCCTTGCAGGTTTCTCGGAAGGGGGCCTGGGGGAAACCACTCTTTCAGCAATACGGCTTTAGACGTATTGCGCGATACCATCCAAGCATGATAGAGCAACAGCGCGGACAAGCGAAGCGCAGGCCGTGCGAGGTGGTTTCAAAGAGTGGTTTCCCCCAGAAAAATATTAATAGGAGGAATCCCCATGATTGAAATGGATTGCACCTGCGTGCAGAAGCACCACAGCATCCCCACGGAAGTGATCGAGGTATCGGATCACGCCATCGGGAAGGTGGCGGATATTTTGAAGGATTACCGCCGCATTTTCATGGTGGCGGATGAAAACACCTATGCGGTGGCGGGCAAGCGGGTGGAGGAACTGCTGAAAAACGCGGGCATCCTGTCCCACAGCCTGATCCTGCCCGCGCCCGCCCTGCCCAACGCCGAAAACGTGGGCAAGGTGCTGATGGAAGCGGGCAGGGACCGCCCGGTGTACGATATCAACGCCTGGAGCCTGAACCCGGATTATATCCTGGCCGTGGGCTCCGGGTCGCTGAACGATACCTGCCGCATGGTCAGCTACCGGCTGGGCATCCCTTACGGCGTGGTGGGCACCGCCCCGTCCATGGACGGATCGTGTACAACTGCTCCATCGCCCGGCACATCATCATCGACCTGTCCGTGAACGAGCAGGCCCCGTACCCCCTGCTGCTGGCGGGAGTGGGGGACATTTTGGGCAAGTACGTGGCCATCCTGGATTGGGAAATCAGCCGGGATCGCAACATGGTGCTGCAGGCTACGGCCCAATGCGTGGAAGCGTCCAAAAACCTGGAACGCCGCGACCCCGCCGCCATCCGCGCCGCCAGCGAAGGGCTGATCCTGTCCGGCGAGTGCATCGCGTTCTGCGGTTCCTCCCGGCCCGCCTCCGGCACCGAGCATATGATCGCTCAGACCTGGGAGGTCATGGACGTGGAGGAGGGCAAGGTGCCCAACCTGCACGGCATCGAGGTGGGGGAAGGCACCTTCACCGCCGTGGAAATATTCCGCAGGCTGTACAGGGAAACGGACGACGCCCATCTGAAAGCCCTGATCGAAAAATACCTGCCCGCCTTTGATCGGCTGGAGGCCCTGCAAAAGACCTTGAAGCTGCCCTTCACCGTGACGGAGAAACAGCGCTTTGTGGAAGGCGTGCTGCGGGGCCGCACGTTCCGGGATCGGTACACCGTGCTGCAATACCTGTACGACCTGGGCAAGCTGGAGGATTACGCCGAATCGGCGTATAAGGCCGTGATGGAAAAGCATTTCTTCGGCACCTTCAAGGAACGTTTCCCGGATTGGAGGGCCTGAAATGAAAATCGCCGTTTTCTATGAAAACATCTGCGACGGCGTCCGGGCCACCGGGCAAAGCATGGAAGCCGTGCTGGCGCGCTTAAAGCGCGCGGGCATGGACATGCTCTACATTTCGGCGGATTCCTGGCGGCGGGATCGGCAGGAGTTAAAGCGCCAAATGAAAAATGTGGGTCTGACCATGGAAGGCATGCACGCTTTCTGCGATTTCCCGAAAAACCCCGATACAGAGGCGTATCGGGAGCTGATCGACCTGGCCGTGGAAAGCGGGTCCAAGAATTTCCTCATCGTGCCCGGCTTCCTGTCCACCGGCAACAGTGTGAAGGATTTGGACGCCATCGCGGAGGGCGTGCACAGGGCCGTGGCATACGGAAAAACCGTGGGCATGCCGGTGCTCATGGAGGATTTCGACGGCCTCACCGCGCCGTATAACTGCATGGCAGGCTTACAGTATTTCCTGGACGCCGTGCCGGGGCTCGGCTGCGCCTTTGATACGGGCAATTTCATCATTTTCCATGAAGACGTGCTGGCGGCGTTCGACCTCTTCGCCGATAAAATCCAAACCCTGCACCTGAAAGACCGAACGGCCAGCCGGCGGCACGAACACGATACGCCCCTTACCTGCGCCGACGAGACGCAAACCTTCGCCTGCGCCCCCGGCAGCGGCGACGTGCCCATTGATGAAATTTTGAAACGCCTGAAAGCCCGGCAGTATTCCGGCAACGTGATCGCGGAGCTGTACAGCTGCGACCCCAAGGAAGTGCTCGGCGACATCGAATGGTCCGTCCGGTGGCTGAAAGAACGCGTGTGATCGAAGGGCTTTCAGCCCCGCGAAATGGCCGCCGCGTTTTTCGTCTTGTTTTTTCTGGACAAACGACGGGTTTTTGTGATAGAATACCAGCGAAGGATGATCCTAAAGCAAAAAAGCCTGTCCCGCCATGGTTTTTTTGGCTGAACGGAGGAAGAAAATCCGCTCGGGATCGCTGCCATCTTTCCGGTATGCCCGTATAAACGAATGGAAAACAGAAAATTCGCACGACCCCTGCACTGTGGGAACCGCGCGGGAAAGGAGGAGCAGCGCTTGGAGAAAAAGATCAGCCTGCTGTTTGACTTTCAGAAGTTTGAAAAGAACGCAGATCTGCAGGCGGTAATCGACGCGGTGCACGCGCGGTATACCGCCCGGAAGCTGACGGACGACGAGGCTGAATGGGTTGCGGCGGCGGGGACGCCGGAAACATCTTTGTTGAAAACCCGGCCAAAGGACGAATGGAAATGAACGCGCCCGGCTGGGAGAAAATCTATGCCGAATACAGCGGCAAGGTAATGGGCTATATCATGGCCCGGGTGCAGCACCGGGCGGACGCCGAGGATCTGTGCGCGGACGTATTTGAAAAGGTCTTCCGCAAGCTGGATCAATTCGACCAGAGCAAAGCGTCTCTGAGTACCTGGATATTCACCATTACCCGGAACACCCTGATCGACCATTTCCGGAAAACAAAACCCACGGAGGAACTGGACGAAAACCTTTCCGACGACGGGGAAGTGGAAACCCCCATGCTGGAACAGGAAACCCTGAGCGAGCTGGCCGCGGCGCTGAACCTGCTGCCCCAGGAGCTGAGGGATATTGTGGTACTGCTCTACTACGACCGCAAGCCCATGACGGAAATCGCCGACCTGATGCATTTGAGCTACGGCGCGGTGAAGCTGCGGCATCAAAAAGCGCTGACGCTGCTGAAACGGTCGCTTGGCGCATAAAGCAAAACCCTCGGTCGAAAAGCCGGGGGCTTGTTGCATTCCGCTGCCTGATAAACCGCTAAGAGCGGTTTGAAGCTGAAAGCGAGTACAGAGTGCAGAGTACAGTGAATAGAATGATGCCCCAGGAACATAACGCCTGATTCAGACAAACTTTATCTGAACTCTGAACTCTAAACTCTGAACTCTATTCTCTCTCCGATTAAAGATTTTCCGAAAGGGAAAGCGCTTCTCTCACAGATTTTGCAGCCCCATCAGCCCCAGGCAGATCAAAAACGTGCCCGCCAGCATGACGGCGGCGGAAATGTAGTATTTGCCGGTCTGGTTGAACCCGTAAAAATCCTCCCAGGCCTTGTCCGAACGGCAGAAAACCACCCGGTACATGTACAGCGCGCCGTACAGCACAACAGGCGCAAGGCCCCACAGGGCTTCCGGAAAGGCAAGGCCCCGCTTTTCAAACGCGCAGAAGGAAACGAGGGCCAGGATCGGCGTGATCAGGTGCATGAACAGGTCGTTGCCGGACAGCAGCTTTTTGTAGCCGAACAGGGGGCCCAGATGGAAAAGCACCGTCAGCATGGTCACGCTCACCGCCGCCGTGCCCGCGTATTTCACCAGCCACACCGCGCGCGAACCGGGAAAAATACACATGAGCAGGGCGGAAAGGGCGCAGAACACGTTGCTTTGCACCGTAAAGAACCGGAAGGCCGCTTTGCCGTTTTCCGGGCTCCAGCGTCCGTCCTTCCGGAAAACGCGCAGCATGATCGCCGCGGTAATGAGGAAAATGGCCAGATTGATCGCAATGGACATGGCTGTATATCACCGCTTTTCTGTTTTTCGGGAGCAGGGCCGGAATAAACGAAAGACCCGGACGCGCGGGATACGTTTGCCTATCCCGCGCGTGCGAGTCCATATCAGGGCATGATGATCGGTGAGAAAAAGAACGGCTTAATGGGTATAGATCGTATCGTGGACGACTTTTTCCACGAAATCCGTCCCTTTTTTAAAGAAATTCTTCAATTCCTGCCTTTCCAGGTCATTGGGCAGGACGACGCGCTTTACTTTATTGACGCCATTCTTGATTGTATTCAGGCTGAAGCCGCCCACGACGTTGTCCAGGTCTTTCTCGGATAATTCAACCCGGCTGGCGAGCTGAACGCCCTGTTCGCTCAGAAAGACCGCCAGCGCTTCGTTGCCCTTCTCCAAGGCTTCCTTGAGCGCCTGCTTCAGTTCCTCGTTGTTTTCCGCCTTGGCTTTGAATTCCTGCAGAGTCATTTCCTTTTCCTCCCTTTCCTGAATGCCGTAAAAGAACTCATTTATAAAACACATCATGGAGGCCGTCTTTTACAATTTCGGCGCCATCTTTTACATATCCAATGATTTCCTTCCAGGCTTCCTTGCCTTCTTCATTTATCCCTAAGACAGTCTGAAAATAGTTTTTGATTTTCTTTCTGATTCTTCCCGCGCCGCCCGCGACGGCTTCCACTTCGTCATCAGATAAGGGTTCGCGGTCGGAGATTTCCACGCCCTGAGCTTTCAGGAACGCTTCCACCGTTTCGTCGTCCTTCTCCAGCGCCTCCTTGAGCGCCAGCTTCAATTCCTCGTCGTTTTCCACCTTGGTTTTGAATTCCTGCAGAGTCATTTTCTTTTCCTCCCTCATTGATCGTTCCCCGGACGCAGCCGGGCGCTTTTCGTCCGCAGCCGTTCCAGTCCGGTTCATCGGAACCTTTCATATGGGTATACGCAGGAACGGATAGGGATGGCAGCAAGATTTTTTAATTTTTTTCAGTGGGAGCTGAACGCTTCCCTGATGGATACAGTCTATCATAAATTACCGGCGAACACAAGATTTTTTTGCATTGCGCTTCAGCCTTGCTTCAATCTCCGGTATTTCAATATTTTTTGTCACAGCATACTTGTATTTTTTTCCGCCCTGTGTTAAAATACAACCTGTGTCTACAGCAAGGAGGGAAATTCCAATGAGCGCAGTTGAAGTTATTCTGAACATTTTGATGGTTATTTCCGCGTTGGTCATGATCGTCACCGTGCTGATGCAGTCCAGCGACAGCGACGGCATGAGCGCCCTGACCGGCGGCAGCGAAACCTTCTTTGGGAAGAATAAGAATAATACTTTGGAAGGAAAGCTGAGCAACGCTACCAAGATTTCTGCCATCGTATTCGTTCTGCTGGCCATCGTGATGCTGATTGTGGCGTAACCCATCGGCATTTGCTGGGAGGACGTTCGGGGCTGGCAACGATTTGTCAGCCCTTTCTTTGCGTTAAAAACGACAATATGATTTTTGGAGAGCAGATTCGTGATTATTTTAACCATACAGAACCTGCATAAAGCCTTCGGCGGCAACGTGGTGTTAAAGGACGTAAACCTCACCCTGCAGGATCACCAGCGCATGGGCCTGGTGGGCGTGAACGGGTGCGGCAAAACCACGCTGCTGAAAATTTTGGCGGGCCAGGAGCAAGCGGACGGCGGCAGCGTTTCCCTCATGAAGGGCATCCGCGTGGGGTACATGGAGCAGCAGTACGCCGTGCAGGGGGACAGCACCGTTTTCGAGGAACTGAAACGGGTGTTTGACCCCGTGTTTGCCATGGAAGAAAAGCTGCGCGCCCTGGAAGAACAGATGGCCCACGCCAGCGAAACGGAATTGAAGCGCTTGGGGGAAGCCTATACGCGCTTAAGCGACGCCTTTGAAAAGGCGGACGGCTACGCCTGGAAATCCTCCATTCAGGGGGTGCTGGCGGGTCTTGGCTTCCAGAAGGAGCAGTACGATCAGCCCGCCCGGCTTTTGTCCGGCGGGGAGCTGACCCGCCTGTGCCTGGCCAGGCTCCTTTTGCAGAAGCCCGATTTGCTGCTGCTGGACGAACCCACCAACCATTTGGATTTGCAGGCCCTGGACTGGCTGGAGCATTACCTTGCCGATTACCGGGGCACCCTGCTGGTGGTCAGCCACGACCGGTATTTCCTGGATCACGTATGCACCCATATTTCCGAGCTGCTTTTGGGCACCCTGGAACAGTACGAAGGCAATTATTCCGCGTACATGGGCCAGCGGGCGGAGCGGTTCGAGATCCGCATGCGCGCCTGGGAGCAGCAGCAGAAAATGATCGCCCGGGAGGAAGCCATCATCGCCCGGTATAAATCCTTCAACCGGGAAAAATCTATCCGGGCGGCGGAAAGCAGGGAAAAGCGCCTGGAAAAGATCGAACGGCTGGATCGGCCCCAGGACGAGCATCAGGTGCGCTTCCGCTTCCAGGCCAAGCGCCGCACGGGGGACGACGTGCTGTTCATCAAGGATTACAGCAAATCCTTTGGAAACCGCACCCTGTTCCAAAATGTGAATCTGCATTTGCGTTCCGGGGATCGGGTGGCCCTGCTGGGCCCCAACGGCATCGGAAAATCCACCTTATTAAAATGCCTGATGGGCGAGGAAGCTCCCGACGGCGGCGTGGTGCGCTGGGGGGCCAACGTGGATACGGGCTACTACGACCAGAAGCAGGAAAGCCTGCACCCCGATAAAACGGTGCTGGACGAGGTGTGGGACGCTTTTCCGCGCATGGAGCAAAGCGACGTGCGGGGCGCCCTGGGCCTGTTCCTGTTTACGGGAGAGGACGTGTTCATGCCCATCCACACCCTGTCCGGCGGGGAAAAGGGCCGGGTGGCGCTCACCAAGCTGATGCTGCGGAAAGATAATTTCCTGCTGCTGGACGAACCCACCAACCATCTGGATATGGACAGCCGCGAGGTGCTGGAGGACGCTTTGGAGAACTTCGAGGGCACCATTTTGGCCGTGTCCCACGACCGCTATTTCATCAACCGCTTCGCCTCCAAGGTGGCGGTGCTGTCCGAAAACGGCGTGAAGGAATATTTGGGCAATTACGACGATTATCAGGCCAAGCTGCAATGGGAACTGGCCCAGCAGGGGCAGGACCCCCGCTTTGCGGACATGACCCGTACCGAAGCGGACAAGGAAAAGAAAAAAGTGCGCCTTGCCAAAGAGCAGTTAAAGGCCCTCAGGGAAGCGGTGCGCCAGGCGGAAAAGACCATTACCGACACGGAGGAAGCCATCGCCGCCCAGGAAGCGCGCATGGCGCTGCCTGAAGTGTACGCCGTGCCCGAGCAGGCCGCCGCCGCCGCCAAAGAATACCAGCGGCTCAAGGACGCCCTTGCCCAGGCTTACGCCGATTGGGAAGCGGCGGAGGAAGCGCTTGCCGAAGCGGGGGAAAGCTGAACCATGAAGCTGGAATTTGACGGGATTCTGCTGCGGAACGCGGAGAAAGCGGACGCGGCGCAGCTTGCCGCCTGGTGGAACGACGGCGCGGTGATGGCCCACGCGGGGTTCCCCCTGGGCCTGGGCACCACGCCGGAAAAAATCGCCGCCGATCTTGCGTCGGACAGCGACGGCGCCCGCCGCCGCCTGATCCTGGCCTATATGGATAAGCCCATCGGGGAAATGAACTTCCGCATGCTGGAAAACGGCGCGGCTGAAATCGGCGTCAAAATCTGCGAAGCGGCATATCAGGAGCGGGGCATCGGGCGAAAAGCCCTGAGCATGCTCATCGGGGAGCTGTTCCAAAGAGGCTGCGGGAAAATCGTTCTGGACACCAATCTGAACAACGCCCGCGCCCAGCACGTGTATGAGTCGCTGGGCTTTCAAAAAACGGGAGTGCGTTTTGATTCCTGGACGGATCAGCTGGGCCGCCTCCAAAGCGCGGTGGACTATGAACTGACGCGGGAGCATTTTGTGGATTATACGAAGAACGGGGGAAAAGCGCCGTGCAGATCATCGAACGATTGACCGCCCTGCGCGATCCCGCCTACGCGGAATTTCAGAAGAAGCTGATCCCCACCGTATCGCCCGAAAGCTTCGTGGGCGTGCGCACGCCGGAGCTGCGGAAGCTGGCTAAGGAACTGGCGCAGACCGGGGAAGCGGAAGCCTTTATAAACGAACTGCCTCACCGGTTTTTTGACGAAAACCAGCTCCATGCCTTTATCCTGTCGGAGGACAGGGATTTTGAACGGTGCCTCTCCCGGGTGTCCGCTTTTTTGCCGTATGTGGACAATTGGGCCACCTGCGATCAGATGTCCCCCAAGGTGTTCAAAAAGCACAGGGCGGAGCTGCTGCCCGTGATCGAACGCTGGCTGCACGCCGAGCATGCGTATACCGTGCGTTTTGCCATCGGTATGCTCATGGAGCATTTTTTGGACGGGGACTTTGACCCACGCTATCTGGCATGGGTATCGGCGGTGCGCTCCGGGGAATACTATGTAAATATGATGGCGGCCTGGTATTTCGCCACGGCTTTGGCCAAGCAGTATGATGCCGCCTTCCCGTATATCAGGGACCGCCGTCTGCCCGCCTGGACGCACAACAAGGCCATCCAGAAGGCGGCGGAAAGCTTCCGGGTGCCTCCTGAGCATAAGGCGGCGCTGAAAGCCTGCAAGGCCATGATTGACAAAGCGGCAAAATCGGGTTAAAATCAGAACGCGGTATGTTTTGAAAGAAAGGGGGTCTGCCCATGCGGCACAGAAGGTCGGAAAAGTATCAGCATCGGGCGGCATACCCCCAGGAAAACGGGCAGGCCCCGCTGTATCGGACGGAGCAGGAGGACGCTTATCCCGACTGGGTGGCCCAAAGCGAAGCGGCCCCGGCAGGGGGCGGAAACTGGGCCCCGGCCGGCAGGCCCAAATGGCAGCGGCACCGGGCGGAATGGACGGTCGTCGCCCTGGTATGCGCCGCCTTGCTTGGCATCATGGTGGCTTTTACCGTTTCCCTCTATCGGGCCTACAAGCCCTTTCAGCAGAAAAAGGCCATTGTGGAGCAGAATACCATCGCCCAGGGCGTGCTGGTGGACGGCGTGCACGTGGGCGGCATGAGCCGCACCGACGCGGCGGCCGCCCTGCAAAAGCAGGAAACCGTGTCCGGCGGCCTGTGGCTCACGGTGCAGGCGGACGGGGAAACCTGGGTGATCACCCCCAAGGAGCTGCCCCTGGAAAGAAATACCCAGGCCGTGCTGGAAACGGCCTACGCCGTGGGGCGGCAGGGCTCCCGGGAAACCATCGCCTCCACCCTTACGCCCTTTGAATACCGGTATCAGCATTTGTATCACACCGCCACGTCCCCCGTGCGGCTGAATACCTCCGTCACCTACAGCGCGGAAAAGCTGTGGGAGCTGGTGCGCATCATCGAAAACCGCGTCAGCCGTCCCGCCGAGGACGCCCAGGTGGCCACCTTCGATTTTGCTTCCCGTTCCTTTACCTTTACCGAGGATCGTCCGGGGGCGAAACTGGATGCCGACGCCCTGTACCGGCAGATTGCCGATCTGCTGGACCGGCAGCAGTACACGGCCACGCTCACCGTGCAGTCCGAGCCCATCATGCCCAAAGTGACCCGGGCGGAGCTCATGAATACCTTTGTCCGGATTTCCACTTATACCACCACAACCACCACCGACGCCAACCGGAACAACAACGTCAACCTGGCCTGCCAGGCCGTCACCGGCACGGCGGTGATGCCGGGGGAAACCTTTTCCTTCAATCAGGCCACGGGCCAGCGCACCCTGGAAAAAGGCTATCTCATGGCCGCCGCCATCGCAGGAGGCACCACCGTGGACGAGGTGGGCGGCGGCGTGTGCCAGGTGTCCAGCACCCTGTTCAACGCCGCAGCCATGGCAGACCTCACCATCCTGAAGCGCTCGCCTCACACCTGGCCCAGCAATTACGTGGAAAAGGGCCGGGACGCCACCGTGAACTGGCCCAACCTGGATTTCGTATTCCGCAACGATAAGGACACGCCCATTTTCATCGTGGCCTATTACCAGCAGCGCCAGTGCACCGTGGAAATTTACGGCGCGTCCTTGGGCGCAGGGCTGAGCATCGAGCTTGCCACCCAATTGACTTCCCGCACCGACCCGCCCAGCGAGCCCATCTATGAAAACAATCCTCTGCTGCCCCCCGGCGCCATGCAGGAAAAGAAAAAGGCCCGCACCGGCTATGTGGTGGAAACCTATAAGGTCTATCTGCAAAACGGCGCGGAAATCCGCCGGGAATGGCTGTGCACCTCCAATTATCCCATGATCCAGCAGGTCATTGAGTACAATTATTAAGAGAGTTGAGAACGGAGAGTTGAGAGTGGAGAGTTGAGAGTGGAGATCATTAAGTTTTCCGCTTTTCCTTATTCAATGTTCGTAAAGCATGAACTATAATATCTCAACTCTCAACTCTCAACTCTTCACACTTTGCACACATCAGAAAGGATGCAAGACGATGCTTAAGGGAGATATTCGCAAGCAGGCGATCCTGGACACGGCGGAAGCCCTGTTCTTTGAAAAAGGCTACGGAAAGGCCACCATTCAGGATTTTCTGGACGCGCTGAATTGCAGCAAGGGCAGCTTTTACCATCATTTTGAGTCCAAGCTGCAGGTGCTGACCGAGCTGTGCCGCCAGAAAACGGCGAAAAGCTTCGCGGCCTATCAGGAAAAGCAGTACGAAACGCCCTTGGAGCAATTGAACGGGCTGATCTATTACGCCATGCCCTTCCGGGACGGGGAGGAACAGACCGTGGCCCTGCTGCTGCCGCTTGTGGATCTGGCCGACGGCAAGCTGGTGATGGACGCCGTGCTGGACGCCCAGAAGGAGCAGTTTTTCCCGGAGCTGTGCAGACTGCTGGACGTTCTGCGGGAGCAGAAAACCGTGTATTTCACCCTTGAATTGCTGCCCGAAATCCTGTGGGACAGCTATACCGCCGTTTATCGCCGCATGATGCGGGAGGCCGACGCGATCCGCAAGGGCGGCGGCACCGGCACGGCAGTGCGCCTCATCGAAACGGAACGCTTTCTGTGGGAACGCCTCCTGGACGCGCCCTTCGCTTCCCTGGAACTAATCCGCGCCGACGAGGCCCTGCGCACCATCTCCCACGCCGTTTTCCGGGTGAAGCAGATGGACGCGGAGGAAAAATAATTTCTGTGGGGAAAACCGCTCTTTGGAGGCCAAAGAGCGGTTTTCCCCACACCCCTTTCCGAGAAAGCCATAAGTGGAAACTTTGTAAGGTTTTGAATATTTTCCCACATATGCAACAAAAAGGGTTATATAAACGTTATATTTAGTGAGAGATACGTTGGCCTGTCGACGGTAGGGAC
>CACWWM010000034.1 GCA_902764565.1 uncultured Eubacteriales bacterium | reverse complement strand
AGGCCATCTTCTCCGTGTACAGCCACACCGGCTACGCCATCGCGCAGGACAGCGACTATGACGCCGCCCGTCAGGCCCTGTCTGTGGTGAAGTAATTTCTCTGGCAATCGCCTCCCGCCCGGCAGTTCGCTGCCGGGCGCTTTTTCGCTGCGATGCACACAGCCGGAAGAGACCATTCTCGGGGCCGCGGAAACCGGTTCTCCCGGAAACACCCGAATGGTAATCTTTTTTCCCTCTTTTTTTCTTTTTTTCTCCGAAAATTGCTTGTATTGCATACTTCTCCATGATATGATGATGATTGTGATGGAAATACCACCCGGACGAAGCAGAAGGAGACGATTTTCTTGATTGAATTCAAACATGTGGATAAAGTGTATCCCAACGGCGTCAAGGGCCTGCAGGATATCAATCTGACCATTGACCAGGGCGAATTCGTTGCCATTATCGGTCTGAGCGGCGCAGGAAAATCGACGCTGATCCGCACAATCAACCGGATGATCGACGTGACGGGCGGCCAGCTGATCGTGGACGGAACCGACGTGATGACCCTGAAGGGCAAGAGCATGCGCCGCTTCCGCCGCAAGATCGGCATGATTTTCCAGTCCTACAATCTGGTCACCCGCGCCACCGCCATCAAAAACGTGCTGACCAGCATGGTGCCGGACATGAACTTTTTCCGCGTGCTGCTGGGCCTGTTCACCAAGGAGCAGAAGATGCACGCCCTGGAAGCGCTGGACAAAGTAGGCATCCTGGATAAAGCCTATACCCGGTGCGACCAGCTTTCCGGCGGCCAGCAGCAGCGCGTGTCCCTGGCCCGCACGCTGAACCAGAACCCCACCATCATCCTGGCGGACGAGCCGGTGGCGGCGCTGGACCCCATCACCGCCAAGCAGGTGATGAGCGACTTCAAGCGCATCAACGAAGAAATGAACATCACCGTGCTCATCAATATCCACCATGTGGATCTGGCGCTGAATTACTGCTCCAGGGTAATCGGCATCCGCGCCGGCAGGATCGTATACGACGGCCCCACCACCAGCGTGACGCAGGAGATTTTGGACGATATCTATAACGGCGCCGCCATTCCCACGGCGGAGAAATGAGGCGGCCATGAAGAAAAAAACTGCTGAGGCGGCCTATAAAACGCCGCTGCTGGATCGGATCATCAAGCCCCGCGTGATCACCCTGCCCAACGGCCACACCGTGCAGAAGCCCATCTCCCGGACGCCGTTTATCGTGGTGATCGTGCTCGCGGTGATCTACATTTCCGCCAAGGTAACGGGCTTTGACTTTGGCATCATCATCAACCGGGGCTATCAGCTGGGCTATATCCTGGGCCGCATTTTCCAGCCCAACTGGAGCTATTTCGGCGGTGATGCGGCGAACACGGCCAAGCTGTTCAGCGCCCTGTTCGACACCATCAAAATGTCCATCATGGGCTCGGTGATCGGCGCTACCTTAGCGCTGCCCATCGCCGTGCTGTCCTCCACCAACATCAACAAAAACGGCGTGGTGGTGTGGGGGCTGCGTATCCTGCTCATGATCATCCGCACCCTGCCCACCCTGATCATCGCCAAGTTCGCCGCGCTGATTTTCGGCCTGGGCACCTTCGCGGGCACCATGGCCATCATCGTGTTCACCTTCGGCGTGGTGGCCAAGATGATGTACGAATCCATCGAAACCATCGATATGGGCGCTTTCGAGGCCACGGAGAGCTTCGGGGCCAACAAATTCCAGTCCTTCTGGAGCGCCTGCATCCCCCAGATTTTGCCCACCTATCTGTCCTACTGCCTGTACAGCCTGGAAATGAACATCCGCGCCGCGGCCATTTTGGGTTACGTGGGCGCGGGCGGCCTGGGCATCCTGATCAACGAATTCATCGGCTGGCGCGATTATGAAAGCCTGGGCGCGGTGCTGCTGGCGCTGTTCGTGGTGGTCTTCATCATTGAAAACACCAGCCAGTATCTGCGCAAGAAGCTGAGCTGAGGAGGGGAAGAAAGATGGGAAAAACGAAACAAATTCTGAATTCTGATCGTCCCCTCACCATTGAGGAGGCTTACGCTTCCCGGCCCCGGCTCTGGTGGCTGTATACGCTGATCCTTTTGATCGTGGCGGCGCTGCTGGGATGGAGCGGCACGTCGATCACGTTCAAGGGCCTGGCGACGAAGGGCATCACCATTGCCCAGGGCGTGGGCAACGGCCTGATCCATCCGGATACCGGCCTGCTGTTCAACCTGACGCCCGAAGGCGTGCCTTATCAGCTGCTGCAAACGGTGGCCATCGCCGTGCTCGGCACCATCATCGGCGGCATCCTGGCCATTCCCTTCAGCTTCCTGGCCTGCGATAAGATCGTGCCCAAGTGGGTGGCCGTGATCTTCCGGGCGGTGATCCTGGGCATCCGCACCATCCCCAGCCTGGTATGGGCGCTGGTGTGGATCCGCGTGACCGGGCCCAACGCTTTCTGCGGCGTGGTGACGGAATCCGTCTGCTCCATCGGCATGATCTGCAAAATGTACATCAACGCCATTGAGGACATCGACACAAAAATCCTGGAAAGCCTGGACGCTTCGGGCTGCAACGGCTTCCAGAAAATCCGCTACGGCATCCTGCCCCAGATCATTCCCAATTTTATATCTACCGTCATCTACCGTTTTGACATCAACGTGAAGGACGCCACCACCCTGGGCATCGTTGGCGCGGGCGGCATCGGCGCGGCGCTGATTCAGTGCATGAATTCCAGCCGGTGGAGCATGGTAGGCGCGTATCTGTGCGGCATGGTGGTGCTGATGGTCGTGATCGAAATCTTCTCTACCCGGATCCGTTCCAAGCTGGCGCGAGGATAAGCATGAACAAGCTGACGATTTACTTTACCTCCGATACCCACGGTTACCTGTACCCCACCCATTTCAGAGATTTGCAGCCCCATCCCATGGGGCTGCTTTCTATGCGCTTTCCAAAGGATGAAAATACCCTCGTGATTGACGGCGGCGACACCCTGCAGGGCTCGCCCCTGACCTATTACTGCCATATCAGCGGCATGGATTCTCCCGTGGCGCGGGCCTTGAACGACCGGGGGTACGATTACGTCACCCTGGGCAATCACGATTTCAATTACGGGCCCGAAATCCTGGGCCGATACCTGGGCGGCCTCCATGCCCAATGCCTGTGCGCCAACGTACAGGATGAAAAAGGCCGCCTGCCCCTGCTTCCCGGCACGGTGCACGTGCTGGGCAACGGCCTGCGCGTGGGGCTGGTGGGCATCGTGACGGACTGGGTGAACCGCTGGGAAAAGAAAGAAAACCTGGTGGGGCTTACGGTGTCCGATCCCTTGGAAGCGGCCCGGAAAGCAATCGCCGCCCTGCCGCCCCACGACGTGCTGGTGGGCATTTATCACGGCGGCATCGAAAAGGATTTGGCCACGGGCCGCAGCCTGTCCGATACCGACGAAAACATTGCCTGCCGTTTGTGCGAAGAACTGCCCTTCGACCTGCTGCTGACCGGCCATCAGCATATCGCCCTGGCGGACGCAAGCTGGCACGGAACGCATATCGTGCAAACGCCCTGCAACGCCGAGCAATATGTAAAAGTCATCCTGGACGAAGAGGGGCGTTTCCATTCCGCCCTTTGCGGCGTGCCGGATCACGCGGCGCTTACCGACCGCGAACAGCAATTGTTCGACGAATTGAACGCCTGGCTGGATCATCCGGTGGGCCATCTTTCGCAGCCCATTTGGCCGGAGGATCATCTCACCATGGCCCTGCACGGAACGCCCATTGCCGATTTCTTCAATATGGTGCAGCTGGAAGCCAGCGGCGCGGACGTAAGCTGCGCAGCCCTGGCCAACAGCGTGCGGGGCTTTGACAGTCAGGTAACCGTGCGCGACGTGGTGGCCAGCTATGTGTACAGCAACACGCTCAAGGTACTGGAAGTAACGGGGAAAATCCTGCGGGACGCGCTGGAACAGTGCGCCACCTATTTCCAGCCGGACGCGCAGAAGCGGGTGCGCATTGCTCCCCATTTTCTGGAGCCCAAGGAAGCGCATTACAATTACGATTACTTTGCGGGGATTTCCTATGCCTTCGATCTGGCCCGCCCCGCAGGAAGCCGGGTTGTGGAGCTGAAACGGAACGGCAGGGAGATCGCCCCCGATGAAAAGCTGTCCCTTTGCATGTGCGATTATCGGGCGACCGGCGCGGGAGATTTCGATTTCTACCGTTCCTGCAAAATCCTGCGGGAGATCCAGACCGACGTGAGCGAGCTCATCCTGAACTATCTCCGCGCGCATCCGCTGGTGGAGATTCCAGACAAACGAACTTTTCAGGTCTTTCTGTAATATCCAAAAATGATGAAGGGGCCGCGAACGGCTATGCCGAACGGAGGCCCCTTTGTTTGAGTGAAATATGCCGTTATGCGTGGAACGACCTGGACTTTTGCACCGCCGCGTTCACGGCGTCCATCACGGCGGCGCGGAAGCCGTCCTTTTCCAGCGCGGCCACGCCCTCGATGGTGGTGCCCGCCGGGGAAGTAACCATATCCTTTAATTGTCCCGGATGCAGGCCCGTTTCCTGGGCCAGCCTGCCGCTGCCCACCAGCGTTTGGGCGGCCAGCCGGGTGGCCAGCGCCCGGGGCAGGCCCGCCCGCACCCCGGCGTCCGACAGGGCTTCCAGGAACATAAACACGAAAGCGGGAGACGAGCCGCTTAAGCCCGTCACCGCGTCCATCCATTTTTCTTCCACTTCCTCCGCCAGGCCCATGCAGGAAAGCAGCTCCATGCCCCGCTGCCATTCGGTATCGGTCACATACTGCCCCCGGCAGGCGGCCAGGGCCCCTTCCCCCACCATGGCGGGGGTGTTGGGCATGACGCGGATGATATGGGCCTGATCGTTTTTGAGCAGGCCGTGCAGCATGCTGAGATCATACCCTGCCATAATGGACAGCACCAGCGCGTCCTGCTTCACCGCGCCGTCGATCTCCTGCCCTACCGCCGGGGCGTACTGGGGCTTTACCGCCAGCAGCAGGCAGGGGGCCGCCGCCGCCTGGCGGTTATCCGGCGTGACGGTCACGCCCAGTTCCTTTTGCAGTTTTTCCCGCAGCTCCGGATTTTTGTCCGCCGCGATCACTTCTTCGGGCTGAAACATGCCCGCTTTTAACCATTGGCGCAGGATTGCCCCACCCATATTGCCGCATCCGATAATGCCAAGCCGGATCATTTTTCCTTCCTCCCCTTCGGATGCCTGCCGCTGCTCCATTCGGAAGCGGCAGAACGCGCCGCGGCTCCGCCCGTGCGCTCATCCTCTTTCGTTTTTATTATAAACCACCCCGCACTAACCTGCGGCGCTTTTTTTGTTTTTTTCATGCGCACGGAAAAAATCTGACCAATTTCATAATAAAGTGCCGTAATGTTCGGCTTTTTCGGGATTGACATTTGCTGGAGCATCGGTTATAATGCATCGAACTGACGGAAAGGAGCGTGAACCGGAATGCGAACCCTGCTCACTGGCGGCATCGTATACCAGCGGGGCAAGTTTTCGGCGGCGGACGTAGCCGTTCGGAAAGGAACGGTGGACGCTGTGGCGGAAAAGCTTCCTCCCCAGCCCGGCGACCGTATTTTGGACGTTTCCAATTATATTCTTATCCCCGGTCTCGTAGATGTGCATGTACACCTTCGGGAACCGGGATTTGTTTATAAAGAAACCATCGAAACGGGCACCATGGCCGCCGCCCGGGGCGGGTACACCACGGTGTGCGCCATGCCCAACGTGAAGCCCGCGCCGGACACGCCCAAAAATCTGAAGGTGGAATTAAAAGCCATCCGGCACAAAGCCAAGGTGGAGGTGCTGCCCTACGGGTGCATCACCATGGGCCAAATGGGCAGGGGCGAGCTTGCGGACTTCGGCGGCATGGCCCCTTACGTCTGCGGCTTTTCCGACGACGGGCGGGGCGTGCAGGACGAGGAACTGATGGAAACGGCCATGCTGGCCGTGCGCAAAACGGGCAGGCTCATCGCCGCCCACTGCGAGGACGAAACCCTGCTCCGGGGCGGATATATCCACGACGGTCCCTACGCCCGCATGAACGGCCACGCGGGCATCTGCTCCGAAAGCGAAACGGCCCAGGTCAAGCGGGATTTGAAATTGGCGGCGAAAACCGGCTGCCCCTACCATGTGTGCCACGTTTCCGCCAAGGAAACGGTGGCGGCCATCCGGGAAGCCAAGCGGGCCGGGGTGGACGTGACCTGCGAAACCGCGCCCCATTATCTGCTGCTCACCGATATGGATTTGCAGGAGGACGGGCGCTTCAAAATGAACCCGCCCATCCGTGAAGCGGCGGATCGGGACGCCCTGATCGAGGGCATCCTGGACGGCACCATCGACATGATCGTTACCGACCACGCGCCCCATTCCGACGCGGAAAAGGAAAAGGGATTAGAGGGCAGCCTGATGGGCGTGGTGGGGCTGGAATGCGCCTTCCGGGTGCTGTACAGCCATCTGGTGCGGGAGCAAAAAATCCTCCCCTTGGAAAAGCTGGTGGAGCTCATGAGCCTGAATCCCCGGAAGCGGTTCGGGATTCAGGGCGGCATAGCGCCGGGCCAGCGGGCGGACATTGCGGTGATCGATCCGAACAAAACCGGCGTGATCGACCCGGACGCATTTTATTCCATGGGCCGGGCCACGCCCTTCGAGGGCTGGGAAACCACGGGCGATATCAGATTAACAATGCAGGAGGGTCGCGTCGTATGGACGAGCGGAAAAAAATAGTCTTGGAAAACGGCCTGGAAATGGCGGGCACGGGCTTTGGGGCCAACGTGGACGCCATCAATGAAATCGTGTTCAACACCTCCATGGCCGGGTATCAGGAAATCGTGTCCGACCCCAGCTACACCGCCCAGACCGTGGTGATGACCTATCCCCTCATCGGCAATTACGGCATCACCGACGAGGACTATGAAACCAAAACCCCCACCATGGGCGGCATGATCGTACGGGAATACAACGATATGCCCAGCAATTTCCGCTATACCAAAACGCTGTCCGAAATCCTGGAGGAAAACGGCATCCCCGGCATCCAGGGCGTGGATACCCGAAAGCTCACCCGCGTCATCCGGGATGAGGGCAGCCAGAAGGTGCTGATCACTTCCGCCGATACGCCCCATGCGCAGGCCATGGACATGCTGCGGGGCTACAAAATGCCCACTGATCAGGTGCAGCGTGTGTCCAGCAAAAAGAAATGGTACGCCCGCACCGCCGACCACCGCTTCAACGTGGTGGCTGTGGACTGCGGCATCAAGCTGAACATCATCCGCAAGCTGAACGAATTCGGCTGCAACGTGACCGTGGTGCCCTACGATACCCCGGCGGAAACGGTGCTGTCCTTCGCCCCGGACGGGCTGTTCCTCTCCAACGGCCCCGGCAACCCGGAGGACGTGAAGCCGGTGATCCGTCTGGTGCAGGCCCTGCACGGCAAGCTGCCCATTTTCGGCATCTGCTTAGGCCACCAGATGATTTCCCTGGCCTTCGGCGCGTCCACCTATAAAATGAAGTTCGGCCACCGGGGCGGCAACCATCCGGTGAAAAACCTGCTGAACGGCAAAATCGAAATCACCAGCCAGAACCATTCCTACGCCGTGTGGCCCGAAAGCCTGCAGGGCACGCCCCTGCAAATGACCCATGTGAACCTGCTGGACAACACCCTGGAAGGCCTGCGCAGCGACAGCGAACAGATTTTCTCCGTCCAGTACCATCCCGAATCCGCCCCCGGCCCCCAGGACAGCGCCTACTTGTTCGGAGAATTCATCGCCATGATGGCGACGAGGAAGTGAGGAAGCAAAATGCCCAAGCGCACGGATTTGAAACGCATTCTGGTGATCGGTTCCGGCCCCATCGTGATCGGACAGGCGGCGGAATTTGACTACGCGGGAACGCAGGCGTGTTTGGCCCTGCGGGAGGAAGGCTACGAGGTCATTCTGATCAACTCCAACCCCGCCACCATCATGACCGATACCGTCATTGCGGACAAGGTGTACATGGAGCCGCTGACGCTGGAATATGTGGCGAAGCTGCTGCGTTACGAGCGGCCGGACGCCATTTTGCCGGGCCTGGGCGGGCAGACGGGCCTGAACCTGGCCATGCAGCTGGCGAAAAAGGGCGTGCTGGAAGAGTGCCAGGTGGAGATTTTGGGCACGCCCTTTGAATCCATCGAAATGGCGGAGGACCGGGAAAAGTTCAAGGAGCTGTGCCAGCGCTTGGGCGAACCGGTGCTGCCCAGCGTGATCGCCAACACGCTTTCGGAAGCCCTTGCCGCTGCGGCGGAAATCGGCTATCCCGTGGTGCTGCGCCCCGCCTTTACCCTGGGCGGCACGGGCGGCGGCTTCGCGGACGACGAGGACGAAATGCGGGAGCTGGCGGCCCACGCCCTGAAGCTCTCCCCCGTGCATCAGGTGCTGGTGGAAAAGAGCATCAAGGGCTACAAGGAAATCGAATACGAGGTCATGCGGGACAGCAACGACACCGCCATCGCCATCTGCAACATGGAAAACATCGACCCCGTGGGCGTGCATACCGGCGACAGCATCGTGGTGGCCCCCAGCCAGACGCTGACCAACAAGGAATATCAATTGCTGCGGGACAGCGCCCTGAAAATCATAAGGGCCCTGGGCATCGAGGGCGGCTGCAACGTGCAGTTCGCCCTGGACCCCAATTCCTTCCGGTATTACCTGATCGAGGTCAATCCCCGGGTCAGCCGTTCTTCCGCCCTGGCCAGCAAGGCCACGGGCTATCCCATCGCCCGGGTCAGCGCCAAGGTGGCGGTGGGCCTGCGGCTGGACGAAATCCAGCTTGCCAACACCCCCGCCTGCTTTGAGCCGTCCCTCGACTATGTGGTTACCAAATTCGCTCGGTTCCCCTTCGATAAGCTGGACGGCGCGTCCAACAAGCTCTCCACCCAGATGAAGGCCACGGGCGAGGTAATGAGCGTGGGCCGCACCATCGAAGAAAGCCTGCTGAAAGCCCTGCGCAGCCTGGAAACCGGGGCCTGGCACGTGGATTCCGCCAAATTCCGGGAGTCCAGCAACGAATACCTGCTCAGCTATATCAGGGACGGCAGCGACCAGCGCATTTTCGCTATCGCCCAGCTCATCCGCAACGGGGTGGATTTGGGCCTGATTTACAACGCCACCCAGATCGACATGCTGTTCCTGGATAAGATCAAGAACATCGTGGACTTTGAAAAAGAGCTGGCCGCCCATCCCGGCGACAAGGCCACCCTGCAGCGCGCCAAGCGCATGGGCCTGTCCGACCGGTATATCAGCTCTGTCTGGGGCATGAAGGAGGACGCGCTTTACAAGCTGCGCCGCGAATGGGGCATCGTGCCGGTGTACAAAATGATCGACACCTGCGCCAGCGAGTTTGAAAGCTATGTTCCCTACTTCTACTCCACCTACGAGGACGAAAACGAATCCATCGTATCGGACCGGAAAAAGATCGTGGTGCTGGGCAGCGGCCCCATCCGCATCGGCCAGGGCGTAGAGTTCGATTATTCCACCGTGCACGCCATCTGGACCATCCGCAAGGCGGGCTATGAAGCCATCGTGATCAACAACAACCCCGAAACCGTGTCCACGGACTACACCACCAGCGACAAGCTGTACTTTGAACCGCTGACGGTGGAAGACGTGATGAACATCGTGGAAATGGAAAACCCGGAGGGCATCGTGGTGTCCTTGGGCGGGCAGACGGCCATCAATCTGGCCGAACCCTTGGCCAAGCGGGGCGTGAAGATCATCGGCACCGGGGTGGAAGCCATCGACCGGGCGGAAAACCGGGATTCCTTTGAAAAGATCATGGAAGAACTGAACATCCCCCAGCCCCAGGGCCAGGCCGTTTTCACCGTGGAAGAAGGGGTAAAGGTGGCGGAACGCATCGGCTATCCGGTGCTGGT
The DNA here is from genome assembly GCA_902764565.1 of uncultured Eubacteriales bacterium. GTDB lineage: Bacteria > Bacillota > Clostridia > Christensenellales > Aristaeellaceae > RUG563. The sequence continues at coordinate 531 of CACWWM010000034.1, read as the reverse complement.
GCGCCCCTCCTTCGTGCTGGGCGGCCGGGCCATGCAGATCGTGGCCGACGAAAAGGGCCTGCGCCATTACCTCCATACCGCCGTGGAAATCAGCGACGATCAGCCCGTGCTGGTGGACAAGTACATCATCGGCAAGGAGCTGGAGGTGGACGCGGTCTGCGACGGGGAAAGCGTGTTCGTGCCCGGCGTGATGGAGCACGTGGAACGCACGGGCGTCCACTCCGGCGACTCCATTTCCGTGTACCCCACCTTCTCCGTATCCCAGCAGGCCAAGGACACCATGCTGGATTATACCCGCCGGCTGGGCCTGGGCATCGGCATCGTGGGCCTGTTCAACATCCAGTTCATTGTGGACAAGCAGGAAAACGTGTATGTGATCGAGGTGAACCCCCGTTCCTCCCGCACGGTGCCTTTCCTTTCCAAAGCCACCGGTTGGCCCCTGGCCGACATCGCCACCAGGGTGATGCTGGGCGAAAGCCTGAAAGCCCAGGGCATTACCGTGCTCTATCCCCCGGAAAAGAAGCGCTGGTA
>CACWWM010000033.1:10528-18706 GCA_902764565.1 uncultured Eubacteriales bacterium | reverse complement strand
ACTGAATGGGCTGTTCAAACAGGCCGGGTACGCCGATATTTACGGTGATGTTGCCGTAATCGGCGCTGTAAGCGGAGGGGATGGCCAGGATGACGCCGGTGACGGTGGATTCACGGCTCAGGGCTGCGCCGTCTTCCAGGGTGTAGGCGAACAGGGCCACCCGGGCGCTCTGGGCGTATTCGGGTTCGATCGTGTAGCAGCCCTTGTCGAATTCGATGGTGCCCTTGTAGTTCTTGATGGTGCCGAGCACGGTGATTTCGTCGCCAATCTGGAGGGAAGAGCCGCCCACGAGGCGGTAGCACTGGATGGGCTTGTCAGCCAGATCGCCCACCTGGATGTTCACGGTGATGTTATCATACTGGTCGCTGTAAGCGGAGGGGATGGCGACGATGGTGCCGGTCAGTACGGTGGGGGCGGGCAGCGCGGCGCCGTCGTCCAAACCGTAGGCCACTTCCACGATTTCTTCTTCCGTCATGATGTCCAGGTTGATGGCGGCGGGCACGAAGCGGTCAAAGGAAATGGAGATTTCGTTGCCCGCGGCGTCCTTGACGGTGGCGGTGAGCTTGTAGTTCAGTTCCTTGGGGTTGTTTTCGTCCACGTCGATCTTCACCATGCCGCTTTCCAGCCGGGTGATGGCGATGGTGTCGGAATCGGTGCTCCATTCCACGGTGTAGGTTTCGGTATCGCCGGGCACGGCGCCGATCAGTTCATAGTCCTTGGGGGTGGAGGCGGGCTTTTTCTTGTACATCAGGTTGATGTAGCTGCGGGCGTCCTTGAGGCCGTCGGTTTCTTCCGCCAGGGCAGCGCAGGCGCTGAGCAGCATGCACAGGGCCAGCATCAGGGCAATGATTTTCTTCATGATGATGAATCTCCTTTATCAATCGTCGTGGATGGTGAAGCCATCCTTCGTGAATACGGATATACGGCAGTCGTTTTGTGCATCGCAGTCCACGATACCGCGTACGTCGTACACGCTGTTTTCTTTCAAATCGAGGGAACGCAGGATGTCGGCGTCTATCCAGATCCACAGCACGTCATGCACGCCGTCTTCATTGAGTTCAGGGGAAATCAGGCTGCATACGCTGCCTGAACCGTATTCTTTCGACAGGCCGGCATAAACTCCCCTGACCAGTACGGAAGTCCCCTGCGCCAGATACGCGAACTCGTAGGTTTCCGGGCCGGATTCCGTTTCGATGGTCACGGTGCTGTAAAACTGCTCCGGGGTGATTTCCGTCCAGGCGGGGGAATGGCCCTGGCTTATGATCTGGATGTTGCCGGGATCCTTGGGCTTCATCATGCGGTAGGTGAGGCCGGAAACCTGCCAGGTGTGCCCGGCTTCGTAGTACTGTACGGTGCCCACGATGCGCACTTCGTTGCCCACGGTGAGCACTTCCAGCCCACCGCCGCTCATGTTGTTGCCATAATAGGCGCTGAAGCCGAAGTACAGGCCCGTTTCACCATCGTAATCCTCGATGAACACGCTGTTGCTGTGGTTCACGGTGATCACGCCGGTGAACGCTACCTTCTTGCCGTCATATGCTTCGGGATGAAGGCGCAGCTCCTTGATGGTCAGCTCGATGGCGTCGCCGTAGAAGAAATCAGGGTCCTTTTCGCCGGAGTAGATGTTCCGCTTCTGAGCCCGCGCCTGGGCGATGGCCGCCATGCAGGTATCCCCGTACCGGTTCTGGGCGGAGGAATTGGCGATGGCGAGGCCGTTTTGCAGCAGCTCGATGTTCAGATTGCGGAAATCCTGTTCCCCCTTTGGCCGATACCATACCCACACCAGGTCGCGGGCTCCGGTGGAATCCAGGTTCCAGGCGGTATCGTCCGATTCGATCCAGATTTCCTCGGCGTTTTCCAGCTTTTCCCGGGTGAAGCGGGCGGCGGCTTTGCCCCATTCCTCGATTTTTCCGGTGGATTCGGGGGTGTTGACCGCCAGATAGCGGGCTTTCAGCACCCCGTCCGCCGCGATGGCTTTCGGCACGAAGAAATGGGTGGTGTCGCCGTCCACGTAGTTTTTGACGGTGACCTGCTGCTTCACGGTTTCGGACTGCATATCAAACGCGATCTGTCCGGCGAAATCCACATTTTCCGTTTCCTCCGCCAGCGCGGGCGCGCACAGGGAAACCACGAGCAGCGCGGTCAGCGTCAGGAGAGCCATGGAACGAATGAAGGCTTTCATGGCGTTCCCCTCCCGTCAGGTATTACAGGCTGTATTCGCAGGCTTCGATGGCCTTTTCAAACAGCTTGTTGATTTCGGCGTCCACGTCGCTGCCGTCGGGCACGGTCAGGCAGGCAGGCAGCAGGGCAGCCACCTCGTCACGGGCTGTAGAGGAGCCGTTGAAGGCGGGGGAGGTGTAGTAGGCGTCCTGCTGCTCCAAGCAGACCTTGGCGGAGAGGGCGGATACGTAGTTGCCGCCGTCGGCCTTGGACAGGAAATCGGCGTAGGCTTCATTTTCGGCCACGGACTTGATCACGGGCACATAGCCGGAGGCCATAGAGAATTCCGCCTGGAATTCCACGTTGGTGGTCAGGAACTTAACGAACAGCCAGGAGGCGATCACTTCCTGCTCGTTGGCCTTCTTGAAGATGCACAGAGAGGGACCCTGAGAGATGACCTTGCGGTTGTCGGCGTTGGCCTGGGGGATGGTGGCGATGCCCACTTCAAAGGGATAGTTGCCGTCCGCGTCCTTGGCGGGGCGCTGATAGGTGGCGCCGGCGGAGGAGCCGATGCTCATGTAGCTGCGGATTTCGCTGGTGGAGGTGAACAGGCCGGAGGTGTAAGCGCCGTACAGCTTCTGGGTGGTCAGGTAGCCTTCCTGATACCATTCGCGGAACTGCTTGACGAACGCCTGGTTTTCGGGGGTGTTGAACTGGAAGTGGGGTTCGGCGGCGCTGGTGTAGGGGGTGTTCAGCTGTTCGGTCATGGTGATGAACCAGTTGCCGTCGCCGTATTCCATACCTTCGTTGTAGTAGCCTTCGATGAAGTCGGCCTTCTGCTCGGCGGTCAGGCCCAGGATTTCGGTGGAGCCGTCGGCACGGGTGACCACGGCGTCGCTGTCGATGTACTTATCCAGGGTCTGCACGGCTTTGGCCAGGTTGTACAGGGCCACGTGGTCCGGGTAGCAGTAGGCAATGTTGGGCTGGGTGCCCACGGTGATTTCGGTGGACACCTGGTCGCGCACGTCGTCATAGCTGCCCACGGCGGTGTACTGCACGTGGATGTTGGGGTAGAGCTTGTTGAATTCTTCGATGTAAGTGTCCAGCACGGTGGTCAGGTTGCTGCCCATGGTGTGATAGAAAGTAATGGTCACGTCGCTGCCGTCGTAGGCGGGTGCGGTTTCGGCGGTGGCGAAGCAGCACACGCTCAGCAGCATGGCCAGAAGCAGGAGCAGAGAGACGATTTTCTTCATCTTGATTTTCCTTCCTTCCTTAAGTGAGAATGTATGTTACAGGCACGTAGGCCGCATAACCGGGATTCTGCGTCAGTTCCAGGGCGTATATCTGTAAACGATTTCGATCAGCCTGCCGTTTTCGTCGAAGGTGATTTCCGTATTGTCCTCTGAGGAAAAGATTTCATCGTTCATCCGCATGGTCACCAAATCCTTCAGCGTCATTTCAACGGGGGCTTCCGCTTCCGGATCGCTCCAATTCAGGAAGCGAAGATCGGTGGGCGCGGGAACTTCGAAGGCAAACAGGTTTGTATAGAAGCGGTTTTCCGTGTCGGTGACGGCTTTATACAGCCCGTTATCGTCCTTGTACAGGAAAATGGAATACCATTGGCCGGTTACGTTGTAGCCGAATTCGTCCTGCTCAATCGCTTTGACGACGAATTCATCGCCGCCGATCACGATGACATCGCCGGCTTGCAGCGCTTCAACTTCTTCGGCCGTATAGGTTTCCTGTTCGCAGACCTGGAAATAGAGGGTAACATTCTCTATTTCTTCGTCGCAGGCATAGCCGTCCCACCGGGCGGTGAAGGTTTTCCCCGCCACCAGCTCGCGAAGCCTTTCCGGCATGACGGGCTTCACCTTTTGGGCGGGAGCGGTTTCAGCGGAGGCGACGCTGCACACGCTCAGCAGCATGGCGAGAAGCAGAAGCAGAGAGACGCATTTTTTCATCCTGATCTTCCTTTCTTTGATCGCGGAAACGCCGATGAATCCGCGTAATCTTTTCTTTCCCCGATCCGGCTTACCCTTTGATGCCGCTGCGGCTGACGCCGGACATGATGTACTTGCGCAGGAACACGAACACCAGGAACAGGGGAGCGCTCACCAGGGCTACGGCGGCCATCTGGACGGGGTAATTCACGTCGCCGGTGGTATCGGTGAATGCGTTGCGCAGACCGTTGGTGATGAGGCGGTGGGCTTCGTCGTTGGCGACCAGACGGGGCCAGATGTAGCTGTTCCACGCGCCCATCATCTTTAAGATGGTAATGGAAATCAGGGTGGGCAGGGAAAGGGGCACCATCACCTTCCACAGGTATTTCAGGTCGCTGGTGCCGTCCACCTTGGCGGCAAGGTACAGCTCGTTGGGGATTTGCAGGAAGTTCTGCCGCAGGAGGTAGATGTAGAACACGCTCACCAGGAAGGGCACGATCAGCACGGTGTAGGTGTTGCGCCAGCCTAAGTTGGTGACGGTGGCGAAGTTGGTGATGGTGAACAGCTCGCCGGGAATCATCATGGTGGCAAGCAGGGCGGCGAAAAGCAGCTCCTTGCCCTTGAATTCCAGGCGGGCGAAGGCGAAGGCCGTGAATACGGTGATCACCAGGGAAAGCAGGGTGGAAATGACGCCCACGATCATGGTGTTCTTGAACAGCACGCCGAGGCTGGCTGTGGTAAAGGCGTCGGCGTAGTTGGTGATCAGTACCTGCATGGGCCAGAAGGTGGGCGGGCTCAGGCGGTATTCAGCCAAGGATTTCAGGGAAGAAATGACCATCCAGTAGAAGGGGAACAGCACGATGGCCGCCATAAGGATCAGAAACAGGTAAATGCCGAATTGGCCTAAGAATTTCAGGATTTTCTGCCTGCCGGAGGTTTTCTGCATATCCCGGGCATGCATCACCTGCATGGTGCTTTGCGACATACATATCCCTCCTTTCTCAGTAGTGCACACGCTTCTTGCTCACCCACAGGTTAATGAGGGTGACCACAAGAATGATGCCGAACAGGATCAGGGCGGCGGCGCTGGCGCGGCCCTGGTTGTTGCTGGCCAGGGAATCGTAGATCAGCCCCACCATGGTGTTCAGCCGGTGGGCTTCATGCACAGGGCCCATGGATTCGCCGAAGATACCCACGATGCTGGTGTATTCCTTGAACCCGGCGATGAAGCCGGTAATGACCACGTAAGCCAGCATGGGGGAGAGCAGGGGCACGGTGATGCGGGTGAGCACCCGCCAGCGGGGGGTGGAGTCCACCTTGGCGGCTTCATAGTACTGCTTGTTGATGGAGGTCAATCCGCCCAGCAGGATCAGGATTTTGAAGGGCAGGGCGTTCCATACGATATACACGATCAGCACGAACATGTTGGCCCAGTAATCGGAGCCGGAGTTGATCCAGTTCACCCAATTGCCGCCGAAGAAACGGATGATGTCGTTCACGATGCCGTAGCTGCTGATGAGGGGGCGGCGGGTGCCCACGCTGCCGATCACGTTGAACATGGCGGCGAACACCATGCCGATGGCGATGGAGTTGGTCACGTAGGGCAGGAAAAAGATGGTCTGCAGCGCCTTTTGCAGGGGCTTGATGGCGTGCAGGGCCACGGCGATGAGCAGGGCCAGAACGGTGCTTACCGGCACGGTGATCAGGCACAGGAAAATGGTATTGGTCAGGGCCTGCTTGAATTCGGCGTTCTGGGCCACCTTGACGAAGTTGCCGAAGCCGAAATGGAAGGACGCATCCCCGCCGATTTTTGCCAGGCCGCTGTAATCCTCCATGAACGCCATGGCCACGGTATTGATGATGGGCCACACGGTGAAGATCAGCAGCAGCACGATGGCAGGAGCCAGGTACAACCAGGCTTTCCACTGTTGTTTGCTTTCTACCATACTCACTTCACCTCAAAATAGATCCGTTCTTCGGTTTCCTTGCTGAAAATGAAGATCTTATGGGGCTTCACGGCGTAGCGCACGTATTCGCTGCCGATATCGATCTTGCTGTCGGCGTTCACGATGGAGCGCACCAGGGGATTGAGGCTGGCGTCGTGGGTGGACACGATGCTCACGTCCCGGCCCATGACCTCCACATTGGTAGGCTTGCACTTGAGGGGGCCGTTATCGTCCAGCACGAAGCCTTCGGGACGGATGCCCACGGTGACTTCCTGATCCGCGACGGTCTGAATATCCATGACGGCGTCGCCGCCGATATAGAGGGTGCCGCCCTTCACACGGCCGGAGAACACGTTGATGGGCGGGGTGCCTAAGAACTTGGCAACGAACAGGTTGGCGGGATCGTCGTACACGTCCTGGGGCTTGCCGATCTGCTGCACGATGCCCGTTTTCATCACCACGATCATATCGGAAATGCTCATGGCTTCTTCCTGGTCGTGGGTGACGAACACGGTGGTAATGCCCGTTTCCTTCTGGATGCGGCGGATTTCCTCGCGGGTCTGGAGGCGCAGGCGGGCGTCCAGGTTGGACAGGGGCTCGTCCAGCAAAAGCACCCGGGGCATTTTCACCAGGGCCCGGGCGATGGCTACGCGCTGCTGCTGGCCGCCGGACAGCTCGCTGGGCTTGCGATCCAGCAGCTGTTCGATCTGCACCAGCTTGGCGGCCTCGTAGGCGCGGTTCAGCATGGTGTCCTTATCCAGCTTATCCTTGCCCTTCAAATTTTGCAGGGGGAAGAGGATATTCTGCTTCACGGTCAGGTGCGGGTACAGGGCGTAGTTCTGGAACACCAGGCCGATGCCGCGGTTTTCCGTGGAAAGCTCCGTCACGTCGTCGTCACCGAAGAAGATTTTCCCGCTGGAGGGCTTTTGCAGGCCGCTGATCATGTACAGCGTGGTGCTTTTGCCGCAGCCGGAGGGCCCCAGCAGGCCGATCAGCTTGCCGTCCGGAATTTCAAAATTGAAATTGTTGACGGCCACGACCTCCTCATGGGATTTCTTGTTGCGGCTGGGAAAGATCTTGGTCAGGTTTTGCAGTACGATTTTCATACGGTTCCCCTTCCTCCTTTGCGAATGTATCTCATGGCGCGTTCCCGTTTTAGAACGCTGATTCGGTTCAGTATTCCTGTTTTTGGGCAAGCTCGGCGGCGATTTTGGCCTTGTAGGCGGCCCGTTCTTCCGCCGTATTGAAGATGCGCTGGCTGGCCGCGTCGATCGCCACCGTGCCCGCCAGCAGATCGTGGATCAGGGAATTGGTGTGGGTTAAGATCATCACGATGATTTCCGTCAGCAGGATCAGGAAAAGCACCGCCGGGCCCACCACGCCGATGGTGCCCCAGTAGATCATTAAAATAATCAGCGCGGGGATCATGGTTTCAATGGTGTATTTGCCAAGGATCGCCCGGATGAACAGGGTCACGCCGTTCACCTTCACGCCGTCGGTTTTCATCAGGCCCACGCCGAAAATTTTTTTGCCCAGGGTCTGCCCGGTGCCCAGCTTCAGGGGCAGCAGGAATTCCCAGATCAGATAGGCGAAAAAGAAGCCGAGGGAAATGATGAGCACGCTCAATTGCAGCATCATCTGGTTGGCGCGCAGGGCGGCGGCATCGGCGTTCAGGGCGGCAAAGGCGGCGTCCACCTTTTGGGCTTCCTCCTGGGGAAGCGCCTCATAATCCTTGCGGGTCAGGCGCAGATCGACGCCGTATGCCTCGCCGTAGCGGGCGTAGCTGTCCGTCACGGTGCGGCTGTAACCGTCGTATCCCGTCACGGCGGACAGGCCCCAGGCGAAAAGCACCGCCACGATGCCCAGCATGATACAATCAAACAAAAAGGCGGAGATGCGTTTCCACATGCTGGCCTTTTGCAGTTCACAGTCCACGGGAAAAAGATCCCCTTTCCGAACAAGGATGCAGCTTACTTGCACAAAATTTCATCTATATTATACAGGAAAACGACAGCAATGTCTATATTGTTACAAAAGATTTAGAAATACACATGGGATTCGTCCTGCTTTAAAAAAAGGCCCCCTGCAATCACATGCAGGGGGTGAGCCGTTTACAATTCCACGATTTCCGC
>CACWWM010000033.1:0-10502 GCA_902764565.1 uncultured Eubacteriales bacterium | reverse complement strand
GCTTCCTTGGGCTTGGTGGCCGGATGGCGGGGGGTGAATACGGTGCAGCAGTCCTCGTAAGGCAGGATGGAGGTATCGTAGGTGCCGATTTTCTTGGCGTACTCCATGATGTCGATTTTGTCAAAGCCGATCAGGGGCCGGTACACCGGCATGGTCTCCACCACTTCGTTGGTGGTGATCAGCGCTTCCATGGTCTGGCTGGCCACCTGGCCGATGGATTCGCCGGTGATCAGGGCCATGGCTTCCTCTTTTTGCGCGATGCGCTCGGCAATGCGCATCATGTAGCGCCGCATGATGAGGGTGGTGTAATCCTCCGGGCACTTTTCATGGATCTTCATCTGAATGTCCGTAAAGGGCACCACGTACACCTTCAGGCCGCAGCAGTATTCGGACAGGATTTTGGCCAAATCCAGCACCTTCTGCTTGGCGAATTCGCTGGTGTAGGGGAAGGAATGATAGTGCACCGCCACCAGCTGCACCCCGCGCTTGGCGATCATGTAGCCAGCCACGGGGCTGTCGATGCCGCCGGAGAGCAGCAGCGCCGCCTTGCCGCCGGTGCCAACCGGCATGCCGCCCACGGCGGGGTACACCGTGCAGTAAAGGTACGCCTGATCCCGGATTTCGATGGACAAAACGTGTTCGGGCTTCCGCACGTCCACCTTCAGGCGGTCTTCGCTGCGCATGAGCACGTATTCGCCCACCTTGGCGTTGATCTGGGGCGAATCCAGGAAATAATGCTTGTCCGACCGGCGGGCTTCCACCTTGAAGGTGCCGGACAGGCCCTGCATCAGTTCGTTGGCCTGCTGACAGATGCCCTCAAAGTTGTCCTTTTCCATTTCGATGGCGGGGGCGATGGAGTGCACGCCGAACACCTTGGAAACCCGCTGCATGCAGCCATCCAAATCGTTGGCGTCGCTGATGAAGATGCGGGCGTCGTGGAGCCATACCTGGCCCCCGAAGGGCTTGGCGGCTTCCTTCACGCGCTTGACCAGGGCTTTCAGGAAATAAGGCCGGTTCAGGCCCTTCAGATAAATTTCGCCGTAGCGAACCATGAGCAGCTTTCGCATGGATGTTTCCCTCTTTTACCGTCGTTGATATTTGGATAAAATAGCGTATTGGCGCTGGATGGCCTGCACCGTCTGCCGCATTTCCTCCGCCGTATTTTCAGGGGAGAGGGAAAAGCGCAGGGCGGTTTCGGCGTACTTTTGCGGGGTGTTCATGGCCTTTAAGACTGGGCTGATCCGCTGCTTGTAAGAGGAGCAGGCGGAGCCCATGCCCACGTACACCCCTTCGCCCTCCAAAGCGTGCAGCATGGTTTCGGACCGCACGGGGGGCAGGGACACGTTCAGAATGTGGGGGGCGGCGTCGGCGCTGTCCGGTGCCGGGCCGTTGTATACGGCTTCCGGCAGGGCTTCTTTGATCAATCGCCACAAAAGCAGCTTGTTTTCCCGCATGCCGTTTTCCTGGGAATAGGCTAAAATCGCCGCCCGCAGTCCGGCGATGCCCGGGGTGTTTTCCGTGCCGGAGCGAAGCTGCCCTTCCTGGCCGCCGCCCATCTGGCGGGGGTTCAATTGCACCCGGGGCCCCATCACCAGCGCGCCGATGCCCTTGGGCGCGTGGATTTTGTGGCCGGACAGGGCGTAGGTATCGGCCCCGCAGGCCGCCATATCGAAGGGCACCCGCAGGAAGCCCTGCACCCCGTCCACGTGAAAGTGGGCGTAAGGCGCTTTTTCGCTGCGCAGCTTGCCGATTTCCTTCAAGGGCTGAACGGCTCCCGTTTCGTTGTTCACCTGCATGCAGCAAATGAGCATCACGTCGGAAGAAAGCAGTTTTTCCAGCGCTTCCAGATTCACGATGCCCCGGTGATCGTAGGGGATTTCGATGGCTTCCAGCCCGCAGCTCTGGCAAGCTTCCTTCACGGCGGGATGCTCCCCGGCGCTGTACAGCACTTTTCCCTGACGCACCTTGGAGGCGCGGCCCAAAATGGCCAAATTGTCCGCTTCCGTGCCGCCGGAGGTGAAAACCACCTTGGACGCCATGGGCGCGTGTACAGCCTTTAAAATTTCCTCCCGGCAGGCCATCATGGCCTTCTGCGCCGCCAGGGCGGGACCGTACAAAGCGGACGGATTATAGTACGCTTCCCGCATGCACTGCACCATGGCCTCCGCGGCCTGGGCGCATACGCGGGTAGTGGCAGAGTTATCTAAATAGATGGACATTGTTTGAAAATCTCCAATTGGCGGATTATCGGGATTGCAGGAGTTGAGAGTTGAGAGCGGAGAGTTGAGATGACTGCAATGAAAAGGCGACGGAGCAGCTTTTCAAAACCAAATAAATCTCAACTCTCAACTCTTAACTCTCAACGCTGTATCAGTTGTTCTGCCACACGCCCTGGGGCAGGCTGCGCTTGATCATGCCGAGCATTTCCTCGTTGGGCTCGATGATGATGATGTGCTTTTCGCTGTTCTTCTGGTAGAAGAAGTAAAGCAGCTCCGCTTCCCGGTTCAGAAACCAGTTGGCGCGCTTGACGCCCTGCATGTTGATGTAGCGATTGAAGGAACCGGAGGATACCAGGCCGCAGGCTTCCAGGTTTTTGAGGTTCATGGTGCCCAGGTTCTTGCGCTTTTTGTTGTTGAACACCTGGGCGAAATCCAGCTGACCGTTGGTGAAGGTGTATTCATATTCCATCTTGATGCGGTCCTTGTACAGGTAAATGACAACGGCCAGACCGCCGAACACAATCAGCTGCGCCAGGGTGATGAAGAACTCCACGCCGAAGCCGTACTGGCTCAGCACGGCGGTAATGGAGGTGAATTGCAGGAACGCCAGGAAGCCCATCAGGATCAGCGAGATCCAGCCGAAGATATAGGCCACCGTCTGCACGCCCCGGTTCTGTTTGGTAACGACCTGTTCCATGAATTGATCCATCATTGCGGATATCCTCCTTCAAAATTGAAAAACATGATGCTTCCGTCAAATGAAAATCAGCGTGACCGTAATGCCCACGATCAGGCCGCCCAGCACCTCCAGGGGGGTGTGGCCCACCAGCTCTTTCAGCTGCTGTTCCGTAATGGGCTTGCCTTCCACCAGCATTTCGGTAATGATTTGATTCAGCACCTGGCTTTGGCGGCCCGTTTCCCGGCGCACGCCCAGGGCGTCGTAGATCACCACGGCGGCTACGGCCAGCGCGATGGCGAACATGCTGGACTGCACGCCTTCATGCACGCCGATGGAAATGACCAGGGAAATGACCAGCGCTGTATGGGAGGAGGGCATGCCGCCCATGCCGAAGCAGCGCCGCCAGTCCAGCTTCTTATTCAGCCAAAGGTTGATCAGCACCTTGAAAAACTGCGCTGTCGCCCAGGAGAGAAAGCCGCATCTCAGCGGCACGTTGGCCCATAAATCCACAAAAAACTGCAATCAGATCGCCTCTCGTTCTATTGTACGCGATGCAGGGAAGAAAACGCGAGGGCTTTCAGATCCTCCGCCGCGCCGCCGAAGATTTCCAGCGCATTTACCGCAGCGTCGATGTGGGCGGCGGCGTCCCGCTTCGCCTGATCCAGCCCAACGCACGCGGGCCAGGTGAGCTTCCCTTCCGCCGCGTCCTTTCCCAGCGTTTTGCCCATGAGGGCGGGGTCGCCTTCCACGTCTAAAATATCGTCCACGATCTGGAACGCCATGCCCAGGTGATAGCCGTAGGCGCGGCCCGCTTCGATCTGCTTTTCATCCGCGCCGCCCAAAATCAGCCCGGCGGTGACGGGGGCGGTGAGCAGGGCGGCGGTTTTGCCCCGCTGGATGTCCTCCACCAGCGTCTTTTCCGGCGCGGCCCCTTCGCTGGTCACGTCCAGCACCTGGCCCCCCAGCATGCCGCCAACGCCCGCCGCCCTGGCGATTTCGCCCAGGGCGCGGAAAGCGCGGGGATGATGGGACGCGGCCATGATTTCAAAGGCGTGGGTCAGCAGGCCGTCGCCGGCCAAAATCGCCATGGCCTCGCCGAAAACCACGTGATTGGTGGGCTTGCCCCGGCGCAGGGTATCGTTGTCCATGGCGGGCAAGTCGTCATGAATCAGGGAATAGGCGTGGATCATTTCCAGCGCCGCCGCAAAGGGCAGCGCTTCTTCCGCATTGCCGCCGGTCAGCTGGCAGGACATGAGCAGCAGGCAGCCCCGCAGGCGCTTGCCGCCTCCCAGCAGGCTGTAGCGCATGGCTTCCTTCAGCTTTTCCGGCGAGCCGGACATCGGCAGGGCGTCTAAATAGGCTTCCAGGCGCTCCTTGTAAGCGTTCAGCGTTTCTTTCGTGCTCATGGCGCGTCCTCCATGGGGAGGATTTGTCCGCCGGACAGCTCCAGCATGCGCTTTTCCGCCGCGTCCAGTTCCTCGGTCAGCTGTTTGGACAGCTTCATGCCCGCTTCGTAAGCGGTCAGGGCTTCGTTCAGCGGAAGGGAGCCGCCCTCCATTTTCTTTACCAGGTCTTCCAGCTCCATCAGCCGATCCTCAAAGGATGCTTGCTTCTTCGCCAAAGGGATCCTCCTTCCGTCTGTCCAGGGTTTTCACTCGCAGGGCGCCGTCCTGCAAAAGCACGGTCATTTCCTCCGCCGCCTGTTCCACCTGGGTCACGGCGGTTTTGCCGTTCAGCAGGATGGCGTAGCCCCGGTTCAGGGCCTGACGCGGGCCCAAAGCGTTCAGCTTGTCGCTCAGGGCGGCGATTTGGGCTTTCAGCAGCGATAGTTTCCGTTCGGTCACGGCCTGCATACGGTGGCCCAGCAGGTCGGCCCGGGCTTTCGCGTCCCGCAGCAGGGCGGCGGGGTGCCGGGCGGCCAGCCGTTTTTCGCACAGGGCTAAGCGGGATCGGCGGGATAAAATCAGGTTTTCCCCGGCCCGTTCCATGCTTGCCCGCATTTTCTGAATGGTGGCGATCAGCGCGTCTTTTTCCGGCACGCATACCTCCGCCGCTACGGAAGGGGTGGCGGCGCGCACGTCCGCCGCCAAGTCAGCCAGCGTCACGTCCACCTCATGGCCCACGGCGGACACCACCGGCACCGGGCAGGCGGCGATGGCCCGCACCACGATTTCTTCGTTGAAGGCCCATAAATCTTCCAGGGAACCGCCGCCACGGCCCACGATGATTACGTCCACCTGGGGGAACGCCGAGATTTCCGCGATGCCCTGGGCGATGTCCTCCGCCGCGCCCTCGCCCTGCACCTGGGCGGGCCGCAGAATGATCTGCATGGCCGGGAAGCGGCGGCGGGTGACGGTGGCGATATCGTGGATCACCGCGCCGGAACGGGAGGTGACTACGCCGATGGCCCTTGGCAGCAGGGGAAGGGGGCGCTTCTTCGCAACGTCGAACAGCCCTTCCTTCATTAGCTTGTTTTTCAGGGCTTCCAGCTTTAAGAACAGCTCGCCCACCCCGTCCCGGGTCATGGATTCGGCGTAAAACTGGTAGCTGCCCCGTTCGGGGTACAGGCCCACCGCCCCGGTGAGCACCACCTTCATGCCGTTTTCGGGGCGGAAATCCAGGCGCATGTTGTACTGCCGGAAGCACACGCACTGGATCATGCACGCTTCGTCCTTCAAGGTAAAATACCAATGGCCGGAAGCGTATTTCTTGAAATCGCTGATTTCTCCCCGCAGGGAAAGAAACCGCAGGGAAGGATCGCTTGCCAGGGCGCGGCGCACATAATCATTCAGTTCGGATACTGTCAGCGTCCAGGGCATTGCGGACCTTCCTTTCGTGGAAAGATTTGAGAGTTGGGAGTTGAGAGTTGAGATTTTTATAGTAAAACAGAAGTCGCATTTATTCCGCCATATCACGAAAACGAATTATAGGTGAATAAGCTGATAATTTTATCAAAATGTTATTCATCGAGTATGAAATGCATTTTGACCAGCAAAATAAATCTCAACTCCCAACTCTCAACTCATTGTTTCTGCCCTTTTCGCTCCGCCGCTTCCACCGTGTTTTCCATCAGCATGCAGATGGTCATTTTGCCTACGCCGCCGGGCACGGGGGAGATGTACCCCGCCACCTTTTCCACGCTTTCAAAATCCACGTCGCCCACCACTTTGCCGTCCACCCGGTTGATGCCCACGTCCACCACGGCGGCGCCGGGCTTCACCATATCGGCGGTGACGAACTTGGGCTTGCCCACGGCGGCCACCAAAATATCCGCCCGGCGGGTATGGGCCGCCAAATCGGCGGTGCGGGAATGGCAAATGGTCACGGTGCAGTTTTCGTTCAGCAGCAGCATGGCCACGGGCTTGCCCACGATGTTGCTGCGGCCGATCACCACCGCTTCCCTGCCCTTCAGGGGCACGCCGCAGGCTTTCAGCATGTGCAGGATGCCTTTGGGGGTACAGGCCACCACGCCGGGCTGGCCGGTGAACAGCTTCCCGGCGTTTTCAATGTGGAAACCGTCCACGTCCTTTTCGGGGATGATTTTGGCTAAGGCTTTGGCTTCGTCCAAATGCCTGGGCAAGGGAAGCTGCACTAAAATACCGTCGATGCGGCTGTCTTTGTTCAGGCGGCCGATTTCCGCTTCCAGTTCTTCCTGGGTGGTTTCGGCGGGCAGACGCAGGGTTTCGGACAAAATGCCCAATTCCTCGCAGGCTTTGCCTTTGTTGCGCACATACACCTGACTGGCGGGATCGTCTCCCACCAGAATCACAGCCAGGCCCACCGTGCGGCCCTTCGCTTTCAGCGCGTCCACCCGGTTTTTCAGCGCCGCCATCTGCTCCGCGGCCAGCACCTTGCCGTCCATCAAAATCGCCATACGCTACTCCTTTGAAAGTCGCTCTAACCCGATCAGGGCCACGCCCACGGCGTTGTCCCCGGAAAACTCCGGTCTGCCGAAGAACAAACGCAGCCCCGTTCGGCGCTTTTCGTTCCGTTCCAGCAGCATATCCCGCAATAAACGGGAGGACGCTACGCCCCCGGCAATGAGTACGTCGTTTGTATCGCTTGCTTCCGCCGCCGCCTGCACCAGCCGCAGCACCGTGCGGCACAGCACGCCGTACACCTCGGCGGCCACGTTTTCCTGGGCTTCGCCCACGTCGATCATGCGCAGCAATTGGGTTTCCGCGCCGGACAGGTGGCAGCGCAGGCCGTCCGCTTCAAAGCTCACCGGCACGCGGTTTTTGTTTTCTCCGTGAACCGCCAGCTCCTCCAAATACGGCCCGGCGGGGAAGGGGAGACCCAGCTTTACGCCGATCCTGTCCACCAGCTGCCCGGCGTGAAGATCGCAGGAGGTGCCCAGGGGCTGAAGCCGATCCCCGCCGATGAACAGGGTATCGGTGGTGCCGCCGGACAGGTGCAGGGCCACGAACCGATCGGCGGTCAGGCCCGTGCCGTATTTCGCGGCGGCAATGTGGCCCCGCTGGTGGGTGGTGGTGAAAAAGGGCACGTTCAGCGCCGCCGCCAGGGCCTTTCCCTGGCTTACGCCCACCTGAAACACGGGCATATACGAATCCTCCCCGTCCCGGGGACGGTCGGACACGCAGACGCAATCGATCTTCTCTTTGTTCTCCGCAAGCAGCGGCAAAAGAACCTTTGGAAGCTGCCTTACATGCGCAAAAACGGCCTCGCTTTGGCGAAGGCCGCGTTCACCCTTTGGCACCGGCAGCAGCCGCCGTTCCTGCCGGGGCAAACCGTCGGCAGTGCTGCATAGGGCGGCGGATGTGGTATAGCAGCTGGTATCCAGCCCAAGGGCCAGCATCAGGCGTTTTCTCCCTGATCCCGCTCTGCCAGCAGGGTAGCCAGCACCCCGTTGACGAATTTGGCCGCCGTGGGGGAATCGAACCGCTGGGCCAGGGCCACGGCTTCGTTAATGACCACGGCGTCCGGGGTCTGTCGGTCATGGCACAGCTCATAGGCCGCCACGCGCAGCACGGCCCGATCCACCTTGGCGATACGGTCCAGAGTCCAGCCCTTGAGGCACTTTTCGATTTGAGCGTCCAATTCCGCTTCTTTGGCTTCCACGCCGGAAAGCAGGGAATCGATGTAGGACTGATCGTCTTCTTCCGGGGTAAATTCAATCAGGCCGCGCAGGGTCTCTTCGCCGCCTTCGCCGCCCAGCATCTGCTCATACACCATTTGCACGGCTGCAGCCCGTGCCAATTTACGCGACATGGATTTATCTCCGATCCTTTGTAATCAAGCGTTATTCTTCCTGCTGTTCCTGCTGCTCCCGGGCGTCGGGGGCGCTTTCTTCCGCGTCCTCTTCGCTGTCGCTCTTGGCGGCGGCGTCCCGCACGGCCTTGACGATATCGGGATGCTGATCCCGATAAAGCACGGTTTTCTTATCGGGGATCACCTTGTTCAGCAAGTTTTTCACAACCTGCTTTTTCCCCTTGGCGCCGCCCACGAAAGCGCCGACCGCGCCCAGAAGGGCGATCCACAGCGCGTTCCAAAAGCCCACGGTCAGCAGAAGCAAGCCCAGGCACACGCCCGCCACACAGCAAAAGATGGCGCATTCGGGGGTGCCGATCTTGAAAATATTCGTCAGGGAAGGACGATCTTCGCGGTCACTCATGGGTCTTTTCCTCCGATTCCGGTGCTTCCGGCGTTTTTTCCGATTCGGGAAGAGGTTCGCTCTGGTCTTCCTGCGCTTCCTCGGCGGAAGGCGCGTTGACCGATTCGGGCTCCTGAACGATTTCAGGCGCATCGGCAGCCGCGTCCGCCGCCGGTTCTTCTTTGGATTCCGCTTCCTCCGCAGGCTTGAGCCAGGCGGAAACGGCCGGGTCTGCGGCTTCCTCTGCTTCTGCGGCAGGTTCCTCGCCATCCGTGCTTTCTTCCTTGGGGGGTTCGGGCACGATGGCGGGCTCTTCCGGCCTGCCGAACAGGCGCTGATGCATGGGCGCTTTTTCTTCCTTGGCAGGCTGTTCGGCTTCCATGGCGGGCGCGTCGGACAGGTCGGCGTTCTGGGTGGATTCCACCGACACGCGCACTTCCTTCACTTCGATGCCGGAGGACGCCACCAGATACTGCTTGATCTGCTTTTGCAGGGACGCCACCGCCAGGGGGATGGAAATATTGTTGGCCAGGGTCACTTCCAGATCCACCACCACGCCTTCCCGGGTGGTGAGGATGTTCATGGTGTTGACCTGGATTTCTTCGTGCAGGTCGATGCATTTCTGCACTTGGTTTTCGATGGCTTTGACCGCGATGCGCAGTTCGCCGTTTTCCGTGCGCTGAATGACGAATTCGTTGCGCCTGACAAAGCAGCGGCGGAACAGCAGGGCCACATACACGCCGAAGATCGCCAGCAGCACGGCGATAACAATGTACAGGAGATTATTGTTATCCTTCAGGGCCTGCAAAAACAGCAGCACGGCGGAAGCAAGGGTCAGCACAGCGCCGAAACACAGGGACAGGCGATCCCACAACTTCATTTTCATTGGATTCGCTCCTTTTTATACCGGCTCACAGCGCCAGGGGCGCTTTTTCAAAAGAAATCATGATCGGCATATCAGGCGCGGACACGGCCGCGGGGCCGCTTGGGGGAAGATTCCGGCTGGGAATCATTCCCGGGCTGCGTCTTTTTCCGGTTTTTCGCTTTGGCGGTTTCTTCCGAAGCGGGGGCTTCGGCGGGGTCGGCCTGGGCGGCCTGCTCGGCTTCGGCGGGGGCGGCTTCCAGGCTGGCTTCCTCGGCGAGCACGGCGCTGTCGAATTCCGCGTCTTCCTTCACGGGCTCTTCCTGCGCTTCCTTGGGGGCGGCAGGCTCCGCGGGGGTTTCCGGCGCGGCTTCCTGGGCTTTCGGCTCCTCCTTCGGGGCTTCCGGCGCGGGAGCGGGCTTTTCGGGCTCGGCCAGCACAGGCTTTTTGGCAGCTTCCAGAATGTTCTGGGTTTGCTTCTTTTCCTTTTCAAAGCTGACGCCCTGCACGTGCACGTCCACGCGCACCACGCGCAGGCCGGTCAGGCTTTCCAGGGCGCGGCGCACGTTTTCCTGCACCTCGGCGGATACCTTCTGGATGGGGTAGCCGTATTCCACGATGATGTACAGATCCACCGCCGCTTCCTGGCTGCCGACTTCCACTTTCACGCCCCGGGTGATGTTCTTGTTGCGGCCCAAAATATCGCTGATGCCGTTGCTGACGCACATCCCGGCGATGCCTTCGATCTCGTTGGCGGCCACACCGGCGATGGTGGCGATCACTTCGTTGGCATAACTGATGGTGCCGCCGTTCTGCAGATCCACGTCCACCTTGGTGACGGGGAGGTTATCTTTCTTTGCAGTTTTCTGCGGGGTTTTTTGCGGCATACAAAAGCACCTCCTTAAAAGGATATTTCATTATAGCAGTTTTTTGCGTTTTTGGCAACCGTTTCGGCGTTTTTGTTGCCGGATGGTAACAGAGAATGGTCAAACGTCCAATATAGTATATTCCTTATCCCCTGTCGCTAAAGAGAAATTCCTTGCCCTGAAAAAGATTTTCTGTTATGTCTTTCTCGGAAGGGGGTCTGGGGGAAACCGCTCTTTGGTCACAAAGAGCGGTTTCCCCCAGAAA
>CACWWM010000032.1:10749-12440 GCA_902764565.1 uncultured Eubacteriales bacterium | reverse complement strand
GCCATGGCTCCCATGCAGGACGTGCTGGGCCTGGACGATTGGGCCACCATGAACCGTCCCGGCACCGTGGGCGGCAACTGGCTGTGGCGCATGAAGCCCGGCGAGACCACGGAAGCCTTGGCAGAGAAATTAAATCGACTGAACCGCGATACCAAACGGCAAACTGAATAAACCTGATATTTTCTGCAAAAGTTTGGAAAATGAGGGTTGACAATTTCCCAGGAAGCGGTTATACTGTGAACGAAATTTGAAGGAAAGGAGGCCGCAGGAATGTACAGCAACGTTCGTAAAATGACTGTTCTGTTTGCAAACAAGGGATATTTCTGTGTATTTTTGCGGCCTGTCCAAGTCTGCTGATCGCACTGCGCGGAAGCGGGATAACAAGGTCATCGGCTGCAAAGCGGATGGCCTTTTTTCATACTTCGTTTTGAGGATAGGGAGGGATTTCCTATGGAACAGTGTAAGCCGCGCCTGATGGGAAAGCTGATTTCAGACAACAAGCGGTATTTTATCGCGGCGCTGGTATGCACGGTGTTTACCGTGGCGATTGAGTTTATTACGCCCATTATTCTGGCGGAAACCATGGATCATTATCTGCTGGGCAAACCCAGCCGCATGCCGGGCTTTGTGAACGCCTGGATCGATTCTTTGGGCGGCAGGGATTTTATGGCCGGGCATTTGTGGATCGCCGGTATCGCGCTGGTTTTGCTGAACGTGCTGAACGGCGTATTCGGCTATATCAAGGGCCGGACCCAGGCGATTGCGGGCGAAAACGTATCCCTGACCCTGCGGGAGAGGCTGTACAGCCATATCCAGCGTCTGCCTTATGCCTACCACGTGAAGGCCGAAACGGGCGATCTGGTGCAGCGGTGCACTTCGGACGTGGAAACCGTGCGGCGCTTCCTGGCCACGCAGATGATGCAGGTGGTGAACGCCCTGCTCATGGTCGCCATCGCCCTGGGCTATATGTTCAGCGAAAACGTGAAAATCACCCTGATCAGCATGATCATGATTCCGGGCCTGTTCCTGTTCGCCTGGCTGTTCTTCCGGTGGGTGATCAAGAACTTCCGCCTGTCCGACGAAGCCGAGGGAAAGATGAGCGCCGTTTTGCAGGAAAACCTCACCGGCGTTCGGGTCGTCCGTGCCTTCGGCCAGCAGGAATACGAGGTGGAGAAGTTCGATCAGGCTTCCGCCGATTTCCGGAAAAAGACCTTCAAGCTCTGCAACCTGCTTGCGGTTTACTGGGCCACCAGCGACTTGATGAGCATGCTGCAGTCCATGATGACGCTGCTTGCCTGCGTGTATTTCGCCATTCAGGGGGAAATCACCGTGGGTGCCCTCATCATCTTCACCAGCTACATCTGGAAGCTGCTGTTTCCCATCCGTCAGCTGGGCCGCATCTTAAGCGACGCGGGCAAAAGCAAGGTGGCCTTGGACCGCATCCAGGAAATCCTGGGCGTGCCCGAGGAACCGGCGGAGCCCGAAGCGATCAAGCCCTCCCTTAAAGGCGATATTGTGTTCGATCACGTCACTTTCGGCTATGACAGCGGCAAGGACGTGCTGCGGGATATGAGCTTCACCATCCCAGCCGGAAAAACGGTCGCCATCCTGGGCGCGACGGGCAGCGGAAAATCCACCGTGGCCCACCTGATCCAGCGGCTGTTTGACGTAAAAGACGGCGAAATCCGCAT
>CACWWM010000032.1:0-10741 GCA_902764565.1 uncultured Eubacteriales bacterium | reverse complement strand
TTACCTGCGCTCCCGGGTGGGCCTGGTGCTGCAGGAACCCTTCCTGTATTCCAAAACGCTGAAAGAAAACGTAGGGATTGCCCTGCGCGATGCGTCCGACGCGGACATCGACCGGGCGGTGACCGATGCGGCCGCCAAGGAATTTATTCTGAACAGCGACAAGGGCTTTGATACCCTGGTGGGCGAGCGGGGCGTGACCCTGTCCGGCGGACAGAAGCAGCGCATCGCTATCGCCCGCACGCTGATGAAGGACAACGATATCCTGATCTTCGACGATTCCCTGTCCGCCGTGGACACGGAAACCGACGCCCAGATTCGCGCCGCGCTGAAAAAGCGGAGCAAGGATACCACCACTATCATCATCAGCCATCGGGTGGTCACGCTGTCCCAGGCGGATTTGATTCTGGTCATGGAGGACGGGAAAATCACCGAACAGGGCACGCACAACGAGCTGATCCGCTCCGGCGGCCTGTACAGCAGGATTTTCAATATCCAATCCGCCTTGGAGGAAGAATTCAAAGAGGAGAAAAACAGCTATGCAGCAGTTTGATGAACAGGATTATACCCAGCGATTTTCCCTGTCGCTGTGGCGGAAGATCCTGCTGTACGCAAAAGAATATTATCCTGATCTGATCAGGCTGGCCGTTACCATGGCGGTGACGGCGGGGTGCGACGTGGTGTTCCCGCTGATGACCACCTATGCCATCGACCATTTCATTCCCAATCTGGATCACGCGGGCACCATGGAAGGGCTGCCGGGGTTCATCGGCGTATACCTTTTGATCCTGGGCATTCAGGTGGCGTCCATCTTCTATTTCCTGTATTTGGGCGGAAAAATCGAGGTGGGCGTATGCTACACCATCCGCAAGCAGGCGTTCCGGAAATTGCAGGAATTACCCTTTTCCTACTATGACCGCATGCCTGTAGGCTACCTCATGAGCCGCATGACCAGCGACACCCAGCGCTTGGCGGAAACCATCGGCTGGTCCATGCTGGACCTGGCCTGGGGGGCCGTCATGCTGGTGGCCGCCAGCGTGACCATGCTGGTGCTCAACTGGAAAATGGCCCTGATGGTCATGCTGGTGGTGCCGCCCCTGGCGCTGGTTTCCTGGTGGTTCCAGCAAAAGATTCTGAAAGCCTACCGCGCCGTGCGCAAAACCAACAGCAAAATCACCGGGGCGTTCAACGAGGGCATCATGGGCGCGAAAACCACCAAGACCCTGGTGCGCGAGGAAATGAACATGGAGGAGTTTACAGCGCTCACCCGCGATATGAAAAAATCCTCCGTCCGTGCCGCGTCCCTGTCGGCGGTTTATCTGCCTATCGTGGTGGCGCTGGGCTCTCTGGCGACGGCCTATGCCCTGTGGAAGGGCGGCAGCGCCGTGCTTGTTGGCGGCATGACCCTGGGCGTGCTCCAGGCGTTCATCAACTACACCGTACAGTTTTTTGAACCTATCCGCAACATCGCCAACGTGTTCGCGGAAATGCAGTCCGCCCAGGCGGCGGCGGAGCGAGTGCTCACCCTGCTGGAAACGAAGCCGGACATCGTGGATACCCAGGAAGTGGAGGAAACCTTCGGCGACAATTTCCACCCCAAAAAAGAAAACTGGCCCGAGCTTCACGGCGACGTGGAATTCTGCCATGTGGATTTCCAGTATAAAGAGGGCGAAAAAGTCCTGTCCGATTTCAACCTGAAAATCAAGGCAGGGGAGACCATCGCCCTGGTTGGCCCCACCGGCGCGGGCAAATCCACGGTTGTGAACCTGATTTGCCGGTTCTACGAACCTACGGCGGGAGAAATCAAAATCGACGGCGTGAACTATAAGGAACGGAGCCAGCTTTGGCTGCAAAGCAATTTAGGCTATGTGCTTCAGGAACCGCGCCTGTTTTCCGGCACCATCCGGGACAATATCCGGTACGCGCGATTAGACGCCACCGATGAGGAAATCGAAGCCGCCGCCCGGATGCTGAACGCGGAAAGCTTCATCCTGCGCATGGAAAAAGGATATGATACGGACGTGGGCGAGGGCGGCAGCCGCCTGTCTACCGGCGAAAAACAGCTCATTTCCTTCGCCCGGGCGCTGCTGGCCGATCCCCGCATTTTTGTGCTGGACGAAGCTACCTCCTCCGTGGATACCCAAACCGAACAGATTATCCAGCAGGCAATCTCGAAGGTGCTGAAAGGCCGCACCTCCTTTATCATCGCCCATCGCCTGTCCACCGTGCGCACGGCGGACCGCATCCTGGTGATCGACGACGGAAAAATCAAGGAGATGGGCACCCACCAGGAGCTGCTGAGGAAAAAAGGCGCGTATTACAAGCTGTACACCAACCAGTTCCAGGAAGAACAGGCCATGGAAATCCTGGGAAAAGCCGAAGAAACGGCGTAAAAACAAAGACCATAGCGGAATGAATCTGCTATGGTCTAATTAAATGCAATAATCCTTTTTGAGATGCAGCGAGACACGGCATGCGTGTTTCGCGCTTTTTTTTACTTTCCATCGACGCTTTCAGCCGCTTTCTCCATCTATACTGTACGCGGAGGTCAGGGAAATGCGGGTATACGGCGAAGCGTTTTTCTTTATCAACGGCTGGATTAATTTCCTGTGTATTTTGCTGGCGGCGCGGTTGGGGCGCAGCAGCTTTCACGCTGGAAAAGCGCTGATTTCAGCAGCATTGGGCGGTGTTTACGGGGTGCTTGCGTGGATGCCGGGAACGCATCTTCTGCGAACTGTTCCGGCGCTGCTTTCATTGTGTTTGCTGATGTGCTGGGTGGCCTTTGGCAAGCGCTGCCTGCGGCTGTTTCCGCTGGTATTGGCGGCGGGGTGGCTGCTGTCCGGCCTGTCGAATTATGTAATGGAAAAGGGCGCAACCTCCTGGGCGGTGATTTTGATTGACAGCGGCGCGGTACTGGCCGTTTTGCTGCTGACCCGGCAGATCAGAAGCGGGGCCGGATGGTACAGACTGCAAATCATGTACCGGGGACAAACCGCCGAAATGCCCGCCCTGCGTGATACAGGAAATCTGCTCTCAGACGCCGTTACCGGCTTGCCGGTGATCGTGCTGCCGGAAAAGCAGGCACGGGCTTTTTTACCGTCTGAAATTCATCTGAAGGATTTATCCACGCTGCCGCCCGGCTGGCGTATTCTGCGCGTGAAAACGGCGGCAGGCAGCAAAGCGCTTATGTGCTTTACGCCGGATCAAATCATTCTCCGGCAGGGAACGCATACCGATTATGCGGAAGCTGTGATTGCCGTGTCCGACTTTCAGGAAAAATGCGCGCTTCTGCCGGACGGCCTATTTTCTGAACAAAGGGAGGGAATGTGCCATGCAGTCCTTTGACGTAAAAAAGTGGATGGCGGTGTTTTTTGCCCATTTGCATCCCGACGGTATGTATTATATCGGCGGGGCCGATCCGCTGCCTCAGCCCTTGACGCCGGAGGAAGAATTGGAAATGGTGTCGCGGCTGCCTGGGGACGACGGCACGGCGCGCTCCATCCTGATCGAAAGGAATCTGCGATTGGTGGTGTTTATCGCCAAGAAGTTTGAAAACACTTCCGTAGGCATGGAGGATTTGATTTCCATCGGCACCATCGGCCTTATCAAAGCGGTGAACACCTTTAACCCGGAGAAAAAAATCAAGCTGGCAACCTATGCCAGCCGATGCATTGAAAACGAAGTGCTCATGTATCTGCGGCACACCAGCCGCATGAAATGCGAAGTGTCTCTGGACGAGCCGCTGAAAACGGACTGGGACGGAAACGAGCTGCTTTTGTCCGACGTGCTGGGCACGGAGGGCGATTTGGTGTCCCGCGGCGTGGAGGAGGACGCGGAAAAGCAGGTGCTGTCCTGCGCGCTTTCCCGCCTGGCCCCCAGGGAACGCCGGATCATGAACATGCGCTTCGGCCTTTCCGGCAGTAAAGAAATGACCCAGAAGGAAGTGGCGGACGAGCTGGGCATTTCCCAATCCTATATTTCCCGGCTGGAAAAACGGATTCTGAGCCGATTGCAAACTGAAATGCAAAGAGCATCTCTGTAAAGCCGTAAACGATGTTTATTTTAGAACAGCTTAATGGTTTTCTTGGAAGGAGGATTGGGGGAAACCATTCTTTGGCCTGCATAGAATGGTTTCCCCCCAGATGAATCAAAGCGCTTGGGCGCTTAAATCGTAGGTGTCCGCGCCGGTGATTTTCGCGGTAATGAACGTATACTCTTTCAGCGGTTCATTGCTGAACAGCATAATTTCGCCGTCGGCGTCGGGGGCTTCCCATGCGGAACGGGCGGTGTAGTTCGTGCCGTTGTGGCCTGTCACCAACACCTTTTCCGTTTTGCCGACCCGCAGGCGGTTCCTTTCCAGACTGATTTTGGCTTGCAGAGCCATCAAACGGTTCAGTCGTTCCTGCTTGATTTCCTCGTCCACCTGATCGGGCATAGTCGCCGCCGGGGTATCTTCCTCGGGGGAATAGGCGAAAGCGCCCATGCGATCGAAGGCCATTTCCTCGGTAAAGGCCATGAGCTGCTCGAAGTCCGCTTCCGTTTCGCCGGGGAAGCCCACGATGAACGTGGTGCGCAGGCAGAAGCCCATCTTCCGGGCGGCGGTGAGCATTTCTCTTGTATGGGACATTTCGCCCCGGCGGTTCATTTTTTTCAGCAGTGCGGGGGAAGCGTGCTGCAAGGGAAGATCCAGGTATTTGCAGATGTTGTCATGAGCCGCCATGGTTTCCAGCAGCCGCAAATCCGTTTCGTCGGGGTACATGTACAGGCTGCGCAGCCATTCCACGCCGGGGATTTGGCAGGCTTCGGAAAGCAGCTCCCGCAGGCTGGAAGCGTTATCAATACCATACTTGGTGGTGTCCTGGGCGATCAGGATATGTTCCTTGACGCCCTGCCCGGCAAGCAGGCGCATTTCTTCCAGAATGGCGTCCTTGGGCCGGGAACGGTAGCCGCCCCGGATCAGGGGAATGGCGCAGTAGGTGCAGCGGTTGTCGCAGCCGTCGCCGATCTTGATATAGGCGGAGCTGGGCGGCGTGGTCAGTACGCGGCCGCATTCCAGGAAGCCGTTATTCCGGCGGGTATCGGCAGGACGGCTGCCTGACAGGGCCTCAGCCAAATACTGTTCCAGGTGCTCGTATTGGCTGACGCCTAACAGGCAGTCGATTTCCGGGATCTCTTTCAGCAGATCGTCCTTGTAGCGCTGGGCCAGGCAGCCGGTGACGCACAGCACCCTGCACCGCCCGGATTTTTTGTATTCGGCCATTTCAAAAATGGCGTCGATGGATTCTTCCTTGGCAGGGGCGATAAAGCCGCAGGTGTTCACGATCAGCACGTCGGCTTCCTTGGGTTCGTGGGTGATTTCCATGCCGGCCTTCGTCAGCTTGCCCAGCATTTGTTCGGAATCCACCCGGTTTTTCACGCAGCCCAAGGAAATCATGCCGATTTTCAGGCCTTGCAGGGCGTTCAACATTCCTTCACCGCCTTTTTACAGTACCGTCATGCCCTTGAGCAGCAGATATTGAGGGCCTTCGTAAGCGCCTTCGGTAACCATGCGATCGGACAGCCGAAGAGCAGCCAGGGCGGCGCTCAGCTTGCCGCTCATGGAAATGCCGGTGACTGGCACGGTCTTTTCCCCGTCGAAGTAATAGGCCAGCCGGATTTCACCGCCGATGTAATCGTTATAAAGATCCAATTGCAGGCCGGACAGGGAGGCGCAATCCAGATAGGGCGCTTTTTTCATGTCCGCGTCCGTCAGGGTGCCTGCTTCCGCGCGGATGCAGGGCAGGTTGCCGGTGGGCTTTTCCACGCCTAAGTACTGGCCGAAGCGGCTGCTGCCGAAATTGGCGGCGGCCACGCCGTCCCGGATGACGCTGGTATCGGTAAAAGCAGCGCCGTCTGCGTCAAAGCTGGCGGACGCTTCGCTGCCGGGCACCTGGGCCTTCATGGTCACGGTCAGCTTGTCGCCGTCGCCATTTTCCTGCAAATCGTCGCCAATTTTGTGCAGATTGGCGTGCATGTACGCCGATTGATAATTCAGATCGTCGGCCAATTCGGACAGCAGCTCCGTGATTTCATGAGGGCGCAGCAGCACGTTGATTTCCATGGGCACTTTGGGTTTTTTCGCTGTGAAACGATCCCGGGCTTCCGCCATGCGGCGGGCAATCTCGGCGGTAACCTTGGCGGCATCGAAATCGGTGAACCGGTGATCCTCGTACAGCTCCACCGATTCCGCGCCCTCTGTGAAGGTGGGAATGGCTTCGATCATCACCCAATGCTTTTGCTGGGTTTTGTCAATGCCCCGGCTGTTGATCACCCGCGCGGTGTCCCGATACAGGAAGATTTCGCAGGCGTTGATAGAGCCACCGGGCACCGTGTCGGCGGCAAATACCGCGTCGGCGATCTGCCGGCCCAGCTCTTTGGGGTCCCGATCCTTCATGTTGGATGGCAGTTCGGCGGATTCTTCGCCGCCCTCGGGCAGCTCGTAAGGCTCGTTGAACACCAGCTTGGCCCGGCGCACGGCGGTTTCGATCTTCTGCTTAACATCTGCTTCCGTCATGGCGGCGCTGACAGTAAAGACGGAATCGCCCTTTTTGCCGTCGTGATCCACATACACGGTCACGCTGGTGGAAACGGTATCGGTAGCCCGAACGGTTTCCAGCTTCCGATGCACAAAAAACAATTCGTAGGATGCGGTGGCCGTTTCGTTGATGCGCCAGCCGCTTAATTCGCGGTTCTGTTCCAATAAACGCTGAATCATCCCAGCTTCACCCTCGCTTTCAGGTTGGGGCCGCCGTCGGAAACGCGCACCCATTCTTTATAGCCCTTGCCGCACATGCCCGCGCCGATGACCTTGAACTGATCGCTGATCATGGAAATGGATTTGAGCAGCTCGGGCACGGAACCGCTCATGACCACGGGGGAGACGTAATTGTCCGTCAGCTTGCCGTCAACGATTTCGATGCCGTATTCGGCGGTGCACTGAATCTGCCAGTTCTTGGGGTCCTCCATGCCGTTGTTGGTTTCAAACAGCATGTAGCCGTGCTTGACGGAAGCGATCATATCCTCCAGCTTGTCCTTGCCCGGCTCAAAGAAGGTGTTGGTCATGCGGGAATAAGCCTTCCGCTTGTAGGAATCCCGCCGCCCGTTGCCGGTGGGGGCGGTGGAAAGCTGGGAGGCGGAGGCAAGGTCGGAAAGGCCCGCCACCAGAATACCGTCCTTGATGATCTGTGTATCGTGGGCCAGCACGCCGTCGTCGTCGAAGAAGTAGGACGCCACGGAATGGGTGGCCGCCGCGCCGTCGTGCATGTTGGTGATGGGGGAAGCCACGTACTGGCCCATGCAGTGCTTAGCCATGGCCCGGTCTTTCACAAACTGGTCCATTTCCACGCCGTGGCCGAAGGCTTCATGGGCGATCAGGCCGGTGATGGAGCTGTCGGTGATCACGTCGTATACGCCGGGCTCGATGGCCTGGGCGTGGGTCAGGTGCTCCGCAAGCTGAATCACGTCGTCGGTATGGGCTTTCATGCCCTCGATGATTTCCTTCAGCTTGTCCGAGCCTTCCACATGACGGGCCTGAGACATCTTTTCCCCGCCGTATACCACCATCAAAATCCCGTTGGCCCAGCCGTAATGCTGGCTCAGCTCCCGGTTTTTGGTGACGAACAGTTTGGACACAGTAAAAGGCTGGATCATGGCGAACGCGTTCAGCACGTGCTCGTCCTTTTCAAGCAGTTCATTGCTCAAAGCTTTGCAGGTGTTCAGCAGGGTTTCTTCGTCATACTCCGCGAAGTCCGTTTCCCGCAGGAAATCCTGTTTGAGCGGTTCGTCCTGAGGCAAAGGCGCTTCGATCATGCGAGCGCGCAGATCCGGGTCAAGCTCCACGGCGGTTTCGATTTTTTCCGCCAGGGCGTTCATATCGCCGGACAGATCATCCAGAGAGTATTCAAAGAAGGAGCGCCCATCGTGCATTTTGACTACAAAGCCGCATTCGCCCCGGCCATCCTGCACGTTGGAGCTTTTCTTGTCCGCCCGGATCGCCGTGGCGCGCACGTCCGTGCCCAAAACGCTCACATAAGGGAAACGCTTTCCCAGCGCCGCAACAAGTGCCCGGCAATCCGCCCGTTTCCCGTCCAGATAGGTAGAAAAAGGCATAAACCAACCTCCTTTATAGCAGCATTGTATCTGCTTGGTTATAGATCAGTTCAAGAAGATTTTTAAAACAGAGTGGAGCGTTAAGCGTTGAGAGTTGAGATGATATAGTGTTCACAAGAGAATCCTGCTTTGATTGACTATATAACTCTCCGCTCCCAACTCTCCACTCTTTTACCGACATAAAGTGACCCTATTGATCGAAGTCCATCCCCTGTAACAAGGAAAGGCCCTTTGCGGGCGAAACAGGGTCAGCAAAGGGCCGAAACAGGATCAATTGAAGGTAATGTATTTTTCCCTGGGACGCGCCGCCGGTTCCGCCGCAAGTTCCTTGAAGGTGACGATTTCCCGTCCGTCGCCGCCGGTGCGCTTTTCGCATTTGGCGGTGAGGCGGAAGAAATGCCGGGTGGTGGGCTTCAGGCTGCCCTGGGTGACCCAGCCCATCTGCTGAATATCGTTGGCGCAGCAGGTCATGGCCAGGCGGCCGAAGTAGTAATAGCCCTGGGGAATTCCGTTTTCCGGGAAGGGCTGGCCCACGAAGCGCACGGTTTTGCCGTCGTAGCGCTCGGGATGATCCAGTGAATCGATGTAGAAAATGCCCAGCTGATCGTCGCTGATATCGATAATATCGGCCTTCATATCGTAGGGCAGGTCTTCATCGGCAATCCCGTCCTCGGAGCTGCCATCGTTGTTCTCAAACAGGATGGTTGTGTTCTGGTTCAGCGCCCGGATCGCGCGCCGCCATTGGGATTTGGGCATGTCCTCCGTGCAGCGGTTGAACAGCACCAGATCGGCTTCCTTCATGGGGTCGGTCAGGATGGTGCGCACGTTGGCCATGTAGTTTTCAAAGGTGGTGGCGTCCACCGTGGTGATCACCTGCACCACCCTCCACAGGGCAGGCATTTCGGTGCTGCCCATGTGGTCGATGGTCCACATGTTGTTGTATTCGATGATCACGCGCTCAGGCTGCACCTGGGCGTCGATGCGGCGCAGATTTTCTTCGTTCCACTGGTCTTTATTGTCCATGGTGACCAGGACGCAGTTATTGTCCAGCAGCTTCTTTTCGTCGTATTCCTCGATGCCCTCTTCGCAGCTGATGAGCAGGGTTTTTTCCCCGCGGGAAAAACCCTTGTCCTCCAGCATGGAGTGGATCAGGGTGGTTTTGCCGCTTTCGATGAAGCCGGTCACGATGTATACGCCTACGATTTTCTGTGTCGTTTTCATACTTTTTCCTTATTTTACAGCTTGAACAGTTCTTTCAGCGCCTTTTCGTCGATGTTGGTGCCGATCACCACCAGGCGTCCGGCGTAATCGGGGCCGCAGTCCCGCATTTGCAGCTCGCCGGGCACATAGTCGAATTGGAACCAGGCGCCGTCAGGCGTTTGCAGGATGCCCTTGGCCCGCAGGATCAGGCCGTATTCCTCCTGATCGGACAGGGCGTCGGTCATGCCGCGGATTTCATCCTGGGTGAAGCGCCGGGCCGTTTCCACGCCCACGTTTTCAAACACTTCGTCCGCGTCGTGCTCACCGGGCTTGTGATGATGGTGGTGATGATGCTCGTGGCCGTGTTCGTGGTCATGGTCGTGATGATGATGTTCGTGTTCGTCCTCATCTTCATCCTCGTCATGATCGTGGTGGTGATGATGCTCATGTTCGTGCTCATCTTCATCGTGGTCATGATCGTGGTGATGATGATGTTCATGCTCGTCATCATCATCGTCATCATCATCGTCGTCGTCATCGTCGTCCAGATCCACATGGATTTCCATGGGCTTGCCGCTTTCAATCACTTCCAGCACGGTGTCCGCATCCAGATCATCCCAGGGGGTGGTGATGATGCGGGCATCGGGATGCTGCTCTTCGATCAGGGCGCGGCTCTTTTCCACGCGATCAGCGGACAAAAGCTGGGTGCGGCTGAAAATGATGGTGGCGGCGGACTTTACCTGGTCGATGAAAAATTCGCCGAAGTTTTTCAGGTACATGCGGCACTTGCCCGCGTCCACTACGGTGGCGCAGCCAGCGATCACCAAATCATCATGCCGGGTCTTGGCCTTTTCCACGGCGGCAATGATTTCGCTCAGCTTGCCAACGCCGGTGGGCTCCACCAAAATGCGGTCGGGATGATAGGTGTCGATCAGCTCGTCGATGGATTTCTGGAAATCGCCCGCCAGGGTGCAGCAGATGCAGCCGGAATTGAGCTCCGTCACCGTGATGCCGGAATCCTTCATGAAGCCGCCGTCAATGCCGATTTCACCGTACTCGTTTTCCAGCAGAATCACTTTTTCCTTGGCGATGGAGCCGCCCAGCAGCTTTTTGATCAGCGTGGTTTTGCCTGCGCCGAGAAAACCTGAAATAATGTTGACCTTTACCATAGCAATACACTCCTTTTGCGGTACAGAACGGAAATCATGGATGCTTCTGCCGCACTTTATATTATAACAGACTTGTCAAGGGCTTTTCTTTCAATATTAAAAAGAAAAAATACCGCCGAAACGGTATTTCAGCGTGTCGAAAAAGTTTTTTCGACACGCTGCGAATGAAAGGCCGATAAACCGTCCTTTCATTCGATTCATCAATTTGCTGTAAAATGGCGTTTCAG